>NZ_JAVVLT010000030.1:0-11083 GCF_036224885.1 Marinobacter sp. OP 3.4 | reverse complement strand
CAAAAACAGGGACGTTTTTGAAGAGCCTACAGGGATGTATTCACGGCGTGTCCCGGAAAACGGCCTCGCCTTGCGCGCATTGCACCAAACCCTGTATTCACGGACTGAGAATTGAGGGGAGGCACGCAGGGCGATATCTTTTTCCAGGACACGCCCGGCAAGTACATCCATGTAGGGCTCGACGAGCGCCGTCCCTGGCGCTCGACGGTCCTGGAAAAAGCTCTCACCCTACGCGCTTCAATCGCAGTGCAATTCGCCTTGAATTGATTATCCTTGCTAAGTCAGGTTGTAGTCCGTCAGGAACTCACCAAACTCCTCTTCATCCATGACTCTGACACCCAACGATTCCGCCTTGGTCAACTTGGACCCCGCTGCCTCGCCAGCCACCACACAGCTGGTCTTCTTCGAGACACTACCAGCCACCTTGGCGCCCAGGCTCTCCAGCTTCTCCTTCGCCTCGTCCCGGGTCATTTCAGAGAGCGTTCCCGTCAGCACCCAGGTTTCCCCTTTCAAGGGCAGAGCCGCAGGTTCGGCCACCTCAACCGACTGCCACCGGACACCCCGATCCCGCAACTCATCGATGGTTTCCTGGTTATGGGGCTGACGGAAAAAACTGTGGATATGCCCGGCCACGATCGGGCCCACGTCCGGCACCTCCTCCAGGTCCTCTTCAGAGGCCTCGGCAATCTTTTCCAGGGTGCCGAAATGCATGGCCAACCCCTTGGCCGTGGCCTCCCCCACTTCCCGGATACCCAGGGCGTAGAGAAAACGCCACAGCTCCGGAGTACGGGAGTCGTCAATCGCCTTGAGCAGATTGTCGGCGGACTTGTCCCCCATGCGGTCCAGCCGCACCAGGTCCGCCTTGCGGAGCTGGTAGAGATCGGCGACGGTGCTCACCATCTCCTTCTCCACCAGCATATCGATCCACTTCTCCCCCAACCCCTCGATATCCAGCGCCTTGCGGGACGCATAGTGACGGATCGCCTCCTTGCGCTGGGCCGGGCAGTAAAGGCCGCCGCTGCAGCGGGCCACCGCCTCGCCCTCAATCTGAACAACCTCGGAACCACAGACGGGGCATTGCTCAGGTAACTCAATTTTCCTGGCGTTGCCCGGCCGTTTGTCGGTGACCACCTTGACCACCTGGGGAATGACGTCGCCAGCACGGCGCACAAAGACCGTGTCACCGATGCGAACATCCAGCCGCCGTATCTCATCCATGTTGTGGAGGGTGGCGTTGCTGACCGTGACACCGCCTACGAATACCGGCTTCAGCCGGGCCACCGGGGTGACGGCACCGGTGCGGCCCACCTGCCATTCCACGGCCTCCAGCACGGTCAGTTCCTCCTGGGCCGGGAATTTCTGGGCGATGGCCCAACGCGGCGCACGGGAGACAAAGCCCAACGTTTGCTGGAAATCCAGCCGGTTGACCTTGAAGACAATGCCATCGATTTCGTAGGCCAGGCTGTCCCGCTTTTCCAGCAGGGATTCGTAGGCCTCCAGGCATTCATCGGGGCCGCTGGCCAGGCTCATCTCGGGATTGATGCGAAAGCCCCAGTCGCGGACCATCCTCAGGCAGGCATAGTGGGTATCCGGCAGAATCCCTTCATCGGGCACCGCCACGCTGTAGGCGCAGATTTCCAGCGGGCGGCGTGCGGTGATCTTCGGGTTCTTCTGACGGAGGCTGCCGGCAGCGGCATTGCGGGGATTGACGAAGGTTTTCTCACCCCGGTCGGCGAGCCTGCGGTTCAGATCCTCAAACCCGGCCCGGGGCATATAGACTTCGCCACGCACCTCCACCACGTCCGGCAGGTCTTTCCCGCGCAGACGGAGGGGCACGGATTCAATGGTGCGGATATTGGCGGTGATGTCCTCGCCGGTGTAGCCGTCGCCCCGGGTGGCGGCCTGGGTCAGCAGCCCCTTCTCGTAGTGGAGGCTGACCGCCAGGCCGTCGAGCTTGGGCTCGCAGACATATCCCACCGGGTCGTCCGTCGACAGGCGTTCACGGACCCGTCGGTCGAAATCGCGCAATTCATCATCGGAAAAGGCGTTGTCCAGGGACAACATGGGCAGGCGGTGGACCACTTCGGCGAAGGTGTTGTCGCCGGTGGCTCCCACCCGCTGGGTCGGTGAATCCGCGGTCACCAGTTCCGGATGGTCCGACTCCAGTGACTGGAGTTCCCGCATCAGCCGGTCGTACTCCGCGTCTGGCACCGCCGGTTCATCCAGCACGTAGTAACGGTAGTTATGGTCGTCAATGGCCTGACGGAGTTCCTGGATACGGCGTTCAACAGACGAGGTCTGGCTCATGTCTCTTCTATTCCGGGATGGGCCCTGGTTGCGGGAGGTCAGCGCCTGAAGCGACGCTTGCGCTCATACTCACGGATCCGCTGACGACAGTGCTCAATGGTCTGGGCGGTCATCACACTGCGGCGTTCGTCCTTCAGCTCGCCTCCAAGGTTGCGTACCACAGCCTGGGCGGTCTCCAGCATGAAGTCAAAGGCCTGCATGGAGTTGGTCGGCCCGGGCAGGCTCATGAAGAAACTGATGCCGGGGGTGGACATATCCTCCATGTCATCGGGAATGAAGGTCCCCGGCTCCACGGCGTTAGCGACGCTGAACTGGACGGGGCTGGTGGTTTCCGACGTTTCATGGCGGTGGTAGATGTCCAGGTCACCGTGTTCCAGGCCACAGGTTTCAAACAGCTTTTTCAGGACCTTGCCGGAGAAATCCTCCTGCTCCCTGGCCAGTACGTTGATTACCAGCACTTCTTCCGCCGGCGGTCGGTTGGCACCGGCCTTGGGCTGGCCTTCCCGGGGTTCCGTTGCCGCGCCGCCACGACTGGCGGTGTCCTCCTCCACATCGGTGACGGTGGGGGGTTCCGGGTCCTTTCGGCGCCCCATCCTGCGGGGCTCGGGACGGCGCGGCTTGCGCACGGTGCGCACCTCGCCGGCCACTTCCTCATTACTTTCCGGATCATCTTGCCGCGCCGTAACCGGTTCTTCCGCCGGCCCGCCATCATGTTCGGGTTCCGGCTCCGGTTCGGAGGCTGAAAAGGAAGGCACCTCAGGTTCTGGTTCTGGCTCCGGATCCGGCATTTCCGACTGCCGTGACTCATCGGGGTCGGGATCGGAGGGCTCTGCGGCGGTTACGTAGCCACGCTCCTCCAAGGTGTCCCGGGATACCGGCCGGGCGCCCCCGTGGGGCAGCTCCGGGTTGTAGTCGTCATCCAGGGGGGAATTCTCGATATCATCCGCGCCCATGCCGCTGGAAATGGCAATGGCATCCTTGCGGGCACGCCGCATACGGCGCAGGCCATCCAGTACGATGGCGATAATAATCAGGGCACCAATGGCAATTAACCATTCCCGAAGCGACATAACTACCTGATCCTGTCTGTGGTCCTTGACAAAGCCCCGAACGATTTCCGGACAGCGGCGACTGTTCAGTGGCCCTCAAACCCGTAACTCTAAGAAAAGACCACCGCGAATACAACGCGATAGGCTGTCAAGTGGCGGTTTTTTCATGTCGCCACCGGGTCGGGGCCGAATATTGATCAGGCTTCGGCCAGCGCGGCGGCCTCGTCCACGTCCACGGAGACCAGACGGGAGCAACCCGGTTCATGCATGGTGACCCCCATCAACTGATCCGCCATCTCCATGGCGATCTTGTTGTGGGTAATATAGATGAACTGCACCTGGGAGGACATTTCCTTCACCATATTGGCGTAGCGGCTTACGTTGGCATCGTCCAGTGGCGCGTCCACCTCATCCAGCATACAGAACGGCGCCGGGTTGAGCTGGAAGATGGAGAACACCAGGGCAATGGCGGTCAGCGCCTTCTCGCCGCCGGACAGCAGATGGATGGTGCTGTTCTTCTTGCCGGGCGGCCTGGCCATGATGGCAACGCCGGTCTCCAGCAGGTCTTCCCCGGTCAGTTCCAGGTAGGCGTTGCCGCCCCCGAACACCTTGGGGAACAGCGCCTGGAGGCCGCCATTGACCTTGTCGAAGGTTTCCTTGAAGCGCTGCCGGGTTTCCCGGTCGATACGGCGGATGGCGTTGTCGAGGGTTTCCAGCGCCTCCATCAGGTCTTCGTGCTGACTGTCCAGGTAGGTCTTGCGCTCGCTCTGTACCTGGTATTCCTCGATGGCTGCCAGGTTGATGGCACCCAGGCGCTGGATGCGGTTGCCGATCCTGTCCAGCTCCTCGGCCCAGGTCTGCTCGGTGGCCTCGTCCGGCAACTGTTCCAGGATATCCGCCAGCCTGACGTCCAGTTCCTGCAACTGCTCCAGGTGGTTGGAGGCGCGAATCTCTAGGGCCTGGGATTCCATGCGCAGCTTCTCAAGCTGGCCACGGATGTCCTGTGCCCGGTGTTCCGCCTGGCTGCGGAACTGCTCCTTCTCACGGACCTCCCGGTCGATTTCCTCCAACGCGTCCCGGGCCACGGACAGTTTCTCTTCCTCCGCCAGCCGGCGGTCCAGCAGCCCTTCAAGCTGCATCTCCAGGTCCTCGATGGGCGCTTCCGCGCTCTCCCGATTCTCTCGGAGGATCTCCAGCCGCTCCTCAAGACGCTGATCCTGGAGCCGGGTCCTTTCCAGGGTCTGTTGCAGGCCATCCTGCTGGCTGGTCAGCGACTGGATCTGTAGCTGAAGCTGGTGGGCATGATCACGGTCGCTGCGGGCCTGGTGGCGCAGATGATCCAGCCGCTCACGCAGGTCGTCCCGCTGCTCCAGCAGGCGCTCCTTTTCCGCTTCCGTGTCCTCGTTGGCCGCCAGTGACTGGTCCCAGGTGAGCCGGGCCTCTTCCAGTTCCTCCTGCTTCACCGCCCGCTGCTCGCGGATATCCGCCACGTCCTCGTCGATCCGCTGCAGGCGGTCGTTGATCTGCTCGGCCCGCGCCTTCAGGCCGCTAACCCGGGAGGTCAGGGACGACAGCTCGCCCTGGATGTCGTTGGCGGTCTGCTGGGCCTGGTCCCGCTGCAGTTCCGCGTCCGATGTTCGCTCCTGTATGTCCTCGAGACGTTCCCGGGCCTCCGCCAGCCGGGTCTCCGCCTCGTCCAGGGCGGACGCCAGCTCTTCCACTTTCTGCTGACGTTCGATAACACCGGTGCGGGAACGGTCGGACTCCGGCATGCGCAGCCATCCACGGCCGAGCCAGATGCCTTCGGGGGTAACCAGGGTTTCGTGGTCGCCAAGCCCGGGCTGCCGCTCCAGCGCTTCACGAAGGGTGTCGACGGTCTTCACCTGACTGAGCCAGGGGGCAAGGCTGCTGCCGTTGCGGACACGGGCGGCCAGGGAGTCCGGTGCCATCTCCCCGGTTGCGGGCCCCTTCTCCACCAGGGCCACGCCACGGGGAGCATCATCCAGTTGTTGGGCCAGTGCGTCGAGGCTGTCCACCTCCACCCCCTGCAGGAGGTTGCCCAGAACCTCCTCCACGGCAAACTCCCAGCCCGGATCGGTCTGCAACTGGCGGGCAATGCGCGGGGCGTTGGCCAGCCCGGCACCGGAGAGCCATTGCTGAAGGGTGTCGTCGTCCGCCCCCAGCTGTTCGTCCAGCAGGGCCTGCTGGGATTCCAGGGACGCCCGCAGGGACTGGTCCCGCTGGCTCAGTTCGCTGACCTCCTGCTCCTGGTCCCGCAGGCGGGCCTTGAGGTCCTGCAGACGGTCGGTCGCCTCCTCGATGGTATCGGCGGTTTCCTCCCGGCGGAGATTCAGTTCGGTTTCCTGCTCCAGCAGTTCGTCCAGTTCAGTGCGGTCGAGCTGGTCGTCCAGCAGGGCCTTCTCATCTTCAAGGCGCCGCTGGCGGGTCAGCAGGTTCTCGATCTCCTGCTCCAGGGTGCGGATGCGGTTCTGGGACAGCTCGGCTTCCCGCTTGGTGTCCGAGGAACGGGCGCTGAAGGCTTCCCACTGGTGCTGCCAGTCACTCATGGCCTTTTCGGCGGACTGTAGCTGCATGGCGGATTCCTCTGCCTGGGCGGCGAGGGTTTCCTGTTCCGGTTCCAGGCCGCTCAGCTCGTCGCGGATGGCGGTTAGCTTGTCGTCATCCTGGGCCAGTTCCCGGGCAATCTCGCTACGGCTGGCCAACGCCTGGTCAAGCTCCGTGGCCACCTGGCGGCTGCGCTCACGCTGGTGTTCAAGGCTCTGCTCCACCCGGGCGATATCGGCCCCGGCCTCGTAGTACCGGGCCTGGTTGCGGTTGAACTCGTCGGTACGCTGCTGGTGCTCGTCCCGCAGCTTTTCCAGGGAACTTTCCAGATTCACCCGTTCGGTGAGGTGTTTCTCCAGTTCCAGCTCGGTTTCCTGCAACTGCTCCCGGCGCTGTTTCAGGTCTTCATCCAGGCCCTGCCATCGCAACACGGTCAGTTCCGCCTTGTAGCGGCGCTCGGTGCCCTTGAGTTCCTTGTAGCGCTCAGCGGCCTGGGCCTGACGCTGGAGGTGCTGGAGTTGTCTCTCCAGTTCATCCCGCAGGTCGGTCAGGCGCTCCAGGTTTTCCTGGGTACGGCGGATGCGGTTCTCGGTTTCCCGCCGGCGTTCCTTGTACTTGGAAATACCCGCCGCTTCCTCGATATAGACCCGCAGTTCCTCCGGTTTGGCCTCGATCAGCCGGGAGATCATGCCCTGTTCGATAATGGCGTAGCTGCGCGGGCCCAGGCCGGTCCCCAGAAACAGGTCGGTGATATCCCGGCGGCGGCACTTGGCACCGTTCATGAAGTAGTCGGACTGGCCTTCCCGGGATACCCGGCGACGTACCGAAATCTCGTTGAAGCGGGCGAACTCGCCGGGGGCCGTGCCATCGGAGTTGTCGAAGATCAGTTCGATGGAGGCCTGGCCCACGGGCTTGCGGGCACTGGAGCCGTTGAAGATGACGTCCGCCATGGATTCGCCACGCAGGTACTTGGCGGAACTCTCCCCCATGACCCAGCGGACCGCATCGATAATATTGGATTTGCCACAACCGTTCGGGCCGACCACCGCCGTCATGTTGGACGGGAACGGGACCGTGGTGGGGTCGACGAAGGACTTGAAACCCGCGAGCTTTATGGACTTCAGGCGCATGTTGTTCTGTATCTTCCCTAACGGCTGGGTGGCGGTCTGGCGCGCGTTACAAACGGTGCAGTTTACCACAGGGATGTCGTATGCCCAGCCCGACCCTATCGCATTTCCCGTCCGCAGGCGACAGACCCGACAAGAATTTGCCGCTTACGACCGTGACATCGGAAATAATCTCGACCAAGGCCAGCAAATCACTGTTTATAAAGCACTTAAATTCTGTGGCATGGTACCTGCTTATTGACGGAAAAATTCCTGTAAAGGCACAATCAATGGCAGGCAATAACCGTCCATATCCTCATGCCCCGCAAACCGGCCACAGTCGTCTGGCGGAGCTACGCCAGGCAAAGCAGGCCTGGACCCAGGCCGATGACCCGGTGGCCAGGCTCTATCGCCGGACCAGCACCACCCTGTCACTGGAACACCTGCTGGGCATCTTCGCAGAGGAACTGGCAAGGGCGATTCCCTATGGGCAACTCGTGTACCGGCATCGGCTGGGGTGCCAGGATTTCGTCTACAGCACCGGCATGGGGGGAGCCCATCGCTGCGATTACCAGTTGAACCTGGAGGGCGCCCACTATGGCTCCCTCGCGCTGACCCGTCGGCAGCGGTTCCATGAAGATGAACTGGAAATCATTGAATACCTGCTGGGCATCGTCATCTGCCCGTTACGCAATGCCTGCCAGTACGCCCTGGTGGAACAGGCGGCGCTGACCGACGCCCTTACCGGCATTCCCAACAAACGGGCGCTGGATATGGCCCTGGCCAGGGACTGTAGCATCGATGACCGACATGGGGACCGCTTTACGTTGATCCTCTGCGATCTTGACCATTTCAAGGAAGTCAACGACACCTACGGCCATGTGATCGGTGACCTGCTGTTACAGGCATCCGCCAATGCCCTGCGGGAGGCCACCCGGGACGGTGACAGCATTTTCCGCTTTGGCGGCGAGGAATTCGCCATAGTCCTGCCCCATTCCGATTGCCGGGATGGCGAGGACGTGGCCGACAGGATCCGTGCCGCCATCAACAGTATTCGCATACCCTGTGGTGATCATCAGGTGCAGGTGACCGCCAGTGCAGGTGTCGCCACCCACCGTCGTGGTGAGCCCCCCACCCATTGGGTGGCGCGGGCGGATGATGCCCTTTACCGCGCCAAGGGCGCTGGCCGCAACTGCACCCGTATCGCTCATGTGGTGGGCAGCACCGGCACCGAACCGGTCTGAAGAGACCGTTTCGCGGATCAGGCGTTGCCGGGACCGTTGCGATGCCTGGAAGGTTTTCCGGGCGCCTGGGAACGTGCCGGTTTTTGACGCTGTCCGCCACTGTCATCCACCTGCCAGCGACGGGCACCTCCCGGTTTCTTGTTTCCCTTCGAGGGCGCCTTGCGACGCCTACGCTCCTGCTCGGCCTGCTCACCGGGCGTCTTGGTGGGCACTTCAGACAGGGGCAGGTCAACCGACCGGCTCAGGTCATTGACGCCCTTCTGGTCCAGTTCTTCCCAACGCCCCACGGTGAGCCGGCTGGGCAGGAATACCGGTCCGTAACGTACACGCTTGAGGCGACTGACCCGGACACCCTGGGACTCCCAGAGACGCCTGACCTCCCGGTTGCGTCCCTCCATCAGGGTGACGTGGAACCACTGGTTCTGGCCCTTGCCCCCCGCCGGGGAGATATCCGAGAAGGCCGCCACGCCATCCTCCAGCAGCACGCCGTCCAGCAGTCGCTGGATCATGGCGTCGTCCACGGCCCCGAAAATGCGGACGGCGTATTCCCGGTCGATCTCGCTGGAGGGATGCATCAGCCGGTTAGCCAGCTCACCGTCGGTAGTGAAGAGCATCAACCCGGTGGTATTGATGTCCAGGCGACCGACACCGATCCAGCGCTGGTCCTTAAGCCTGGGCAGGCTGTCGAACACCGTGGGCCGGCCCTCAGGGTCATTGCGGGTAGTCACCTCCCCCTCGGGCTTGTTGTAGACCAGCACTCGCCGCACCACCGCATCGGCCGACCGGCTTTCCACCGGTTTACCATCCACGGCAATACGGTCGCTGGACAGTGCCCTTTCGCCGGGCTGGGCCACCTGTCCGTTGACGGTCACCCGTCCGTCCTGGATCCAGGCGTCGACTTCCCGGCGGGAGCCGACACCGGCCCGGGAAAGGAGTTTCTGCAGCCGTTCGGGCTGGTCGCCCGTGGCCGGGCTTGCCGTTCTGGACGGCCTGGAAGGGCGTTGCGACGCCATGGAACGATCCTTACTGGATTAGTGAAGTGTTGTGTTGCTGTCCGATTCGTCACCGGAGCCCTGCCCCCCGACCGGCGCCGGGGTCTCGTCATCCCCATCCGTCGGGGCGGTATCCGTGGCTTCGAACTGGATCTCGGCCTGCATTTCCTGCTCAATCTCGCGGCCGATTTCCTCCAGGTCCCGGATTTCCGCCAGGGGCGGCAGCTCCTCAAGGCTGGTCAGGTTGAAGTAGTCCAGGAACTGGCGGGTGGTGGCATACATGGCCGGACGCCCGGGGACATCCTTGTGGCCCACTACCCTGACCCATTCTCGTTCCTGCAGCGTGCGGATGATATTGCTGCTTACCGTAACACCCCGGATATCCTCGATCTCGCCCCGGGTAATGGGCTGCCGGTAGGCAATCAGCGCCAGGGTCTCCAGCAGCGCCCGGGAATAGCGCTGGGGCTTCTCCTCGAACAGGCGCCCCACCCAGGGCGCGTAGTCCTGGCGGACCTGAAAGCGGTAGCCGCTGGCCACCCTGCGCAGCTCAAAGCCACGGTTGGCGCAGGACTCGTCCAGCAGCATGAGCACGTGCTCCATGATCTGGCGCGCCGGCCTTTCATGCTCCTCGAACAGGTCCCGCAACTGGTCGATGTTCAGGGGCCGCCCCGCTGACAGCAGTGCGGCTTCAACGATGTTCTGCACTCGCTTGAGATTTTCTTCATTCATGGGCTGCGGCCTCAGTTACTGGTTCGCGCACGGACATGGATGGCCCCCAGGGTTTCCGCCTGCACGATCTCGATCAGTTCCTCCTTCACCAGCTCCAGCATGGCCAGGAAGGTTACCACCACGCCCAGCCGGCCCTCTTCCCGGGTAAACAGACTCTCGAAGGCCATGAACCGGTCCGCCGGCAGCATCGCCAGGATCGAGGACATGCGCTCACGGGTGGACAGCCGCTCCCGTTCCACATGGTGACTGGTGAACAGGTCCGCACGGTGCAGCACCCCCTGCAGGGCCAGCAGCATATCCCGCAGCTCAACCGGCGGGTGTACTTCACTCCGGGGCAGCTCGGGCAGTACGGCGGTGTTGGGGAAGGTATCCCGCTCCATGCGAGGCAGCCCGTCCACATCCTCGGCGGCCTTCTTGAAGCGCTCATACTGCTGCAGGCGACGTATCAGCTCCGCCCTGGGGTCTTCCTCCTCCTCGTCTTCCGCTTCCTGGCGCGGCAGCAGCATCCGTGACTTGATCTCCGCCAGGGTGGCCGCCATGACGAGGTATTCCGCCGCCAGCTCGAACCGCATGGCTTCCACGGCACTGATGTATTCCATGTACTGGCGGGTGATCTCGCTGACGTCGATATCAAGGATATTCATGTTCTGCCGGCGGATCAGGTACAGCAGCAGATCCAGGGGGCCCTCGAAGGCCTCCAGGAAAACCGCCAGGGCGTCCGGCGGAATGTAGAGATCCTGGGGGATATCGGACAGGGGCTTGCCATCCACCCTGGCCACGGGGGGCTGCTCCGGTGGCACGTCCGCCGCGGGCGCCTCCGGGAGTTCGTCAGAGCCGGTCACACGCTCAGTCAACTGTCACCCCCCTAGTGTCCCTTAACATAAGTTCGCAGCGTTTCAGCGCGCCATACAAAGCCCCTGGCGAGGCGCGGCTCGCCGGGAATGGTGCGTCCCTTGCCAAGAGTCGCAACACTGCCAGGGGCTTTGTATGGCGCGCCCTCCGGGAGGCTGTGTCAGGCATTACTACGGTGTTGCGTCCCTTGGCAATAGAACCACTATTCCCGGCGGAACGCGCCTTGTAGTAATGCCTGA
>NZ_JAVVLT010000029.1:0-11316 GCF_036224885.1 Marinobacter sp. OP 3.4 | reverse complement strand
TAGTAATGCCTGACACAGCCTCTGAAATGCTGCGAACTTATGTTAAGGGACACTAGCCGCTTACTGGATAATCCGGCGGAATGGCGGCAGGGCATCCAGCAGCAGCTGGCCATAGCGGCGGCTGACAATCCGGCGGTCCAGGATGGACACGCGGCCGGTATCCTCTTCCGTCCGCAACAGGCGGCCCACCGCCTGCACCAGCTTCACCGAAGCATCCGGCACGGTGATCTCCATGAACGGGTTGCCTCCCCGGCTGGTCACCCACTCCGCCAGGCTTGCCTCGATGGGATCGTCCGGCACCGAGAACGGCAGCCGGGTGATGACCACATGATCCAGGTAGCGACCCGGCAAATCGATCCCCTCGGCAAAGCTGGCCACCCCGAACAGCACCGAGGGCTTGCCGGCATCCACCCGCTCCCGGTGGTGTCGCAGCACCTCGCCCTTGGCCATGTCGTCCTGGGTGGTAATCAGGCCCGGGTGTTCCGGGGCCAGGCGGTCTCGCACCGCGTTCATCTGGCGGCGGGACGTGAACAGCACCAGCGTGGCCTTCTCCGTGGCCCATCGCTCCGGCAGGCAGCGTACCAGAGCATTGGTAAATCCCTCCGTGTCCGTGGGCAGGGCTTCCATGGGCGGCACCTCCACCGTGGCCATGTCGGCGTAGCGGAAGGAGCTGGGCACCACCAGGTAGCGGCTGTCCGCCGGCAACCCCGCCCGGGAGCGGAGCCGGTCAAAGCGTCCCAGGGCGGTCAGGGTGGCACTGGTCAATACCGCACCATGGGCCCGGGACCACAAGCGGGAGAACAGCAGGTTGTCCGCCAGGACCGGGCTGCTGTACAGGGTGACCTCCTCCGCGTGCTCCCAGCGCTGGCGGATGGCCCACCGGGCCGGTGGCGGGGTACGGCCCGAGGCCTTGTCGTCCCCGCCCGACGGCGCTGGTACATCGCACCAGGCCGCCCACAGCCGTGACTGGTCCTCCGCCCGGGCGTGGAAGCTGCCGATCACCGGGTACCAGGCTTCCGCCGTGTCCCGGTCCAGCTCATGGTCCTTGCGCTCGTCAAAGCCCTTCTGCAGTTCGTCCGCCACCGTGCCAAGGTGACGGACCAGGCCAGCGGTGGCGGCCCGGGTCTCGGTGGCCAGCGTCAGCATGTCCTCCGGCAGCTGGCCTTCGGGATAGCGCCACTGGGCAGTGCGGCGCTCCTCCGAGAACTCCCACTGGATGCTCTCCAGCAGGTGATCGTGGACCCGGGTCAGGCAGTCGTCCAGTTCCCGGGACGTCCCGGAGATTTTCTCCACGGTGCGGCCCGCCACGGTGGCGGGTGGCAGCCACGGCTGGATCTTCGCCAGTGCCTGGGAAAGCTGCTTGAGCCACTGACGGGTGCTGTTCAGGGGGACCGAAGCGGCAAAGTGGTTCAGTGCCTTGTCCGGCAGGTGGTGGGCCTCGTCGAAGACGTACAGGGCATTCTCCGGCTCCGGCAGGATGGCACCGCCGCCCAGCGCCAGGTCCGCCAGTACCAGGTCGTGGTTGGCCACCACCACATCGGCGGTTTCCAGCCCCTTGCGGGCGTCGAAGAAAGCGCAGTTGTCAAAATAGGCGCAGTGACGGTTGGTGCACTGGCGATGGTCGGTGGTGACCTGCCGCCAGACCTCGTCGGGAATAGTGGTGGGCCAGTGGTCCCGATCGCCATCCCACTCCCGGGAGCCGTACCGGCCAAGCATCTCCTCGAAGAATTCCCGGGAGCCGGGCTCCTGCTCCCTGCCCTCGTCCAGCAGGAACAGGGGCATGGTGTCGCTGTCACCGTTGCCCTCGTCATGGAGCCTGGTTTCCAGACGTGACATGCACAGGTAACGACCACGGCCCTTGGCCAGGGTCCAGTCGAACGACAGCTTGCTGTGCTGCTTCAGGTCCGGCAGGTCCTTGGAGATGATCTGGTCCTGCAGCGCCACCGTGGCGGTGGAGATCACCAGGGTCTTGCCCAGGGCCCGGGCCACGGGGATGGCGGCGATCAGGTAACCCAGGGTCTTGCCGGTACCGGTGCCGGCCTCCACCACGCAGGCCGCCGGCTGGGACGTGCGCTGGCCGTCGTTCTCGGTGATATCGCCCATGTAGCGGGCGATTTCGGCGATCATCAGACGCTGGCCATAACGGGCGCGAATGCCCTTGCCCGCGAGTACGTCACGATAGGCTTGCTGGATTTCGGCCTTGACGGCGTCGCTCAGGGGCATCAGCGGGGGCTGCTCCAGTCACGGACGACACCGACCCGGAAGCGCTGGCCGTCCATGCTCAGTTCCACCCCTTCCTGGGTAATACGCTCCACCCGGAGTGGTCCGAAAGAGTCGCCCATACGCAGATAACGATTGTTGATCATCACACTCCGTGCCGATGGCCGGGAAGAATAGACATGACTGTTGAAGACCAGGTCCGGCACCTGGCGCTGGAACGCCATGGGCAGCTCCACCAGGTGGGGGACCCGGCCTTCCCAGGGCTCCGGGGTGTACTCACCGCTGCCGCCCGTGCCGGGCTGGCGTACCGTGGGAACGATCACCGTGGGGGCTTCCTCCACGGTATCCAGGATCACGGCCCCCTGGCTTTCCAGCTCGCCGGTGGCGGCGGTGATTTCCGCTGGTTCCGGCACCGGGTCCTCCGCCCTGGCCACCTCGCCACTGGTGGCGGGTGGCGCTTCCTCACTGCCGGCACCGGTGGTCGGCGCGGTCGCACCAGACACCTGCTCCGTTGACCGGCCTGGTGCCGCGGCGGTCCGGGAGTGGTCCCACCACAGGCCGACACCCGGCCAGAACAGGACCGCCAGTACCACGGCATTCAGGGTCAGCGCGATGGCAAGCCAGACCAGGGCGGGAATGCCCCGCTTGCGCTTGCGGTGGACCATCCGCATCTGCTGGCCCAGGTTCGGCACCCGACCCTGGTTACGCTCGGACTCCGACTTTTTCAGTGCTTCCAGGATATAACTCATGACGGCATCACCCGGACCGTGGCTGGGCCGGCTGCCCCGGGCCGGCGGGCGCAATCACGGTGCCGCTGGTGGGGACCAGCCGCGGTACACCGGCGTCCAGATCGTTACTCATCTGGATCAGGGTCATGGCACCGACCACACCATCCTGCTGCAGCCCCTTGACCCGCTGGTACCAGCGTATCTGTTCATCCCGGATCATGCGGCTGACACGCTCGATTTCATCGCTGTTGTCCGCATGCAGTCCCACCAGTTGCATCATGCGGGCGCTGAGCCAGACGCCCTCCCGGTTCTGCCGGGGCAGCTCGGCGGGATCACCATTCCACGCCATGTAGGGAGGAACCTGCCAGAGCACGGAGAACTCCCCGTACCAGTGGTCCTGCACTTCCCGGAAGGACACTTCCAGAGTGCCTTCCGCCGTTTTCAGGGTGGCCACATCACCCTCCAGGCGTACCAGGGTCACATGGGTGTCGTTGCCCTCGGTGCCCTTGAGGGTCAATACCGCCGGACGATTGATGTCCTCCATGCTGCGACGGCTGCCCTGTCGGTGCAGGCAGCGGAGGCCGGCAGCATCGGCATAGTCGCAGGCGAAGGGATAGCTGGAGCGGTCCCAGTCATAGCCCCACAGCTGGAACAGGCCATCGTAGGCCTGGGCCGTGGTCAGGCCATGTTCCCCGATATCGAAGGCAGTCAGTTCCGGCTCTTCGGTCCCGATCGGCTCGGGCTCGTCGCTTCGCTCGACGGCACCCGTCAGTTGCTCATCGCCAGTGAGGTCCGGTCCGGCGGTATCGGAAGGGGCGGTACCGTTGTCGCCAGTGGTCCCGTTGCCGGGCGTGTCCTGTTCGACTGACGTCCCTGGGGCGTCGGTATCTACAATGTTGGCCCCCGGGGCATCCCGCCGGCTATCGATAAAGGCCCAGCCAACAATCGCAATCGCCATCAACGCGGCGGCGGCCGTCACCGTGCGCAGCATGGGAGACACGCTCCCCGGGGTGGTACGCCCGGGCACGCCGCCCACTTCCTTCGCCGCAGCCTTCACATGGTGGGGTTCAATCTGCTGGACACCCTCGCTGTAGGCCCCCAGCAGGGCCCGGTCACTGATCAGGTTGATCAGTCGGGGCACGCCGTTGCTTTTCCGGAACAGGGTGCGGATGGCCGGCGGCGTAAACAGTTCCACCTTGACCCCGGCCACCCCGAGACGGTAGTGGATGTAGGCTGGCAGTTCATCCCGTTCCAGGGCGTCCAGGTGGTAACGGGCGGTGACCCGCTGGTTGAGCTGACGCAACTCCGGGCGGTCCAGGATGTCCTTCAGTTCCGGCTGACCCAGCAGTACGATCTGGAGCAGCTTCTTTTCCGCGGTTTCCAGGTTGGTCAGCAGCCGTAGCTGTTCCAGCACTTCGGCGGACAGGTTCTGGGCCTCATCGATAAGCAGCACCTGGTGACGCCCACGGGCGTGGGCTTCCAGCAGGTGCTGGTTGATGCGATCGATGAGCTTCTTGATGGTGGCGTTGTCCGGGTAGGCGATACCCAGTTCATCACAGATGGAGGCCAGCAGTTCCCTGGCCGACAGGCGCGGATTGAGGATCAGCGCGATGTCCACGTGCTCCGGCACGTTCTCAATGAAGCAGCGGCTGATCGTGGTCTTGCCGGTGCCCACTTCGCCGGTGATCACAATGAAGCCACCCTGCCCCTGAACACCGTACATCAGGTGAGCCAGGGCCTCCTTGTGACGTTCACTGAGATACAGGTATCGGGGATCCGGCGCAATGGAGAACGGCGGCTCCCGAAATCCGAAGAAGTCGTAGTACATGGTATTCCAGTCAGCTTGCGGCCGGGGTTATCCCTTTCAGTTGAAGGCCCGCGTGTAATGGCTGCCATGATACCGCCCGCAGTCGACAACTGTCACCATCACGGGCCAAACGGCTCACCGTTTGCGGGACATGTTCGCAGTTCCTACAGGAAGGTTCCGCGACAGCCCACAGGGTGGTCAGAAATCATCCAGCATCAGGTCTTCGTCTTCCCCCCCGGTAAAGGGGTCCGAGGTGACCTTGCCATCGTTGATCAGGTATTCACGGCGCTGCAGGTAGGCGTTACGAACGAAGGTGTAGCTGTCTCCGGACATGAACCCTTCCGCCGCCAGCAGATCCGCCCGTGTATCCACCACGAACAGGCCAAGCAGGTACCATTGCTCCGGACTCTCCGCATAGTTCCAGGCCGACGGGAACGCAAGACTGTCGGTCAGGGTGCCGGTGAAATCCCGGGGCGTGGATGGCCCCATCAACGGCAACACCAGGTAAGGCCCGGGGCCCACGCCCCAGTACCCCAGGGTCTGCCCGAAATCCTCGGGCCGCTCCGGCAGGTCGAAGGCGGTAGCCACATCGAACAGACCGCCAATACCGAACACCGAGTTATAGGTGAACCGGCCTGCCGCCACCACCGCATGCTCGCCCTTGAGCTGGAGCACGCTGTTGATGAAATTGTGCACTTCTCCCAGGTTGCTGAAGAAGTTGGTCACCGCCCGGTCGGCAATGTCCGGCATGACCCACTGGTAACCTTCGGCCACTGGCCTTAACACCCAGTCGTCGACCCCTTCGTTAAAGGCATGGACCTTACGGTTCCATGATTCATAGGGGTCGGCCGGGTTGCCACGGTTGTCCGCCCCGGACGACACCGCTTCCGGGGCCGGTTCCGGCTCCGGGTCATCGGGGGAGGAAGCGCAGCCGGCAAGCGCCAGTGCACCGAACATGAGTATGGTAAGCGCTCGGGAGAGATCGCGAAACATGGTAGTGGTGGTTCCTGGTTGGCTATTCGTCAGGTCGTGGCCCTGCCCTGTCCCTGGCACTCCGTCAGCGTTTGCGAATCACCACGCTGCCAATGGAATACCCGGCACCGAAGGAACAGATCACGCCCAGGTCACCGGCACCAAAGTCATCCTTGTGCTGGTGATAGGCAATGATTGAACCGGCAGAGCTGGTATTGGCGTACTCGTCCAGGATCACGGGCGCTTCCTCGACAGTGGCCTCACGACCCAGTACGCGCTTGGAGATTAACTGGTTCATGTTGAGGTTGGCCTGGTGGAGCCACATCCGGCGCAGATCGTCCGCTCCCAGGGAGAGACTCTCCAGGTGACTGACGATCAGTTCCGCCACCATCGGGGAAACCTCCTTGAAGACCTTGCGGCCCTGCTGCACGAACAGCTTGTCCGGCTTGCCGATACCGGATTCGTCACCCCGGTTGAGGAAGCCGAAGTTATTGCGGATGTTGTTGGAGAACTTGGTCTTCAGACGGGTTCCCAGGATCTCGAAGCCCTGGCCGTCCGCTACCTGGTCATCGCGCTCCACCAGCACGGCGGTACAGGCGTCGCCGAAGATGAAATGGCTGTCCCGGTCGCGGAAGTTCAGGTGCCCGGAACAGATCTCCGGGCTCACCACCAGCACCGCATTGGCGGTACCGTTTTCCACGGCATTGGCCGCCGCCTGGATACCGAAGGTGGCCGAACTGCAGGCCACATTCATGTCATAGGCAAAACCGTCAATGCCCAGGGCCTCCTGGACCTCGATGGCCACCGCCGGGTAGGCCCGCTGCAGGTTGGAGCAGGCGACGATCACCGCGTCCACGTCGCTGGCGCTACGGCCTGCCTGCTCCAGGGCCTGCCGGGCGGCAATCACGGACATGTCGCACTGGATCGAGTATTCATCGTTACTGCGGTCCGGGAGTCGCGGACACATTCGTTCGGGGTCGAGGATGCCGTCCTTGTCCATCACGTGGCGACTCCTGATGCCGGAGGCCTTCTCAATGAACTCAACCGAGGAAGGCTGGAGGGCCTCGACGTCGCCACTGGCAATCTCCGCCGCATGGCGCTCGTTGTGCAGTTCAACGTACTGGTTGAACGAGGCAACCAGTTCTTCGTTGGTGATGGAGGCGGGTGGCGTATACAACCCGGTACCGGTAATGATGGCGGTGATGCTCACAAAGGACCCCGACTTTTCTGGACATTATTGTGGACTGCAATCTGGTCGAGCCGGATGCGTGTTGGCGGAGCGCACCCTGCAGGCTCATGGTCTGACCGTGAATACTATCACAAAGCTAGGAGTCTGCGCGGTAGAAAGTCGCACCGCTGCGACCGTCCCACTTTGGCCTCTTTTGAGCGCTCATTCTCGTTACATAGAACCACTATGCGCCTCAAATGATCGTCAAAATTGCCTCAAAGTGGGACGCTCTCGCCTGGCGCGATTTCTACCGAGCAGACTCCTGGCCCAACGAGCCTGGATGTAGAGGATTTTACGGTTGATCCACAAAGCCGTTCAGTGGACCTGGGCCCACTGCCGGTCGAGCCGCTTGACCGACACCGGCACGGCGGTACCGAGCTGCTGGGCGAAGAACGACACCCGGAACTCCTCCAGCATCCATCGGTAGAGGGTGAGTTCCGGATCCAGGATACCCTGCCGCCGATGCTGTTCGGCCTTGTTCCGGTAGCGGCTCCACAGCGGCTCAATGGCATGCAGGAATTCCCGCTCCCGCCCCATTTCCCGGGGCATTTTCTCCAGCCGGATATCCGCCGCCTCGAAGTAGCGGGGAAAACAGGCCAGCCAGTCCAGGGGTGTGGCCGTGAGGAAGCCGGGGTACACCAGGTGTTCCATCTGGAACTTCAGGTCCGCCATGCTGTTAGCCATGGCCAGGCTGATCTTGCCCTTGAGTTGCTTCATGACCCGGTGATGGCCCCGCATCACCTGGTGAAGCTGCGCATCGGCCTCCTCCAGCGCCGGCAGGAAATCCCCCCTGCCCGACTCGTAGACGCCGTTCAGGTCGCCATCGCTGCGTGGGAGGCTGTCCGCTGGCCGGTCCGGCCCGCCCAGGAAATGGTTGGCGGCAGCCGCCAGCAGGAAGTCGTCCAGCAATGTCCGGGCCTGGCCCACCGGGGCGAACATCAGTGCCGAATCCCGAAAATGGTGCAGCCGGCTGTCGATCTTTTCCAGTGTATTGCCCAGGCGGTTGAGGATCAGACGGGCCACCGCCCGGCGATGGGCGTCCGCCGCCGTCAGTGGGTCCAGGAAACGGGTCTCCCGCACCTCGCCGCCCAGGTCCTCCAGGGCCGGGTACACGGTGACCTGCATGCCTCCGCGATCGGTATGGACCGAGGCTGGCAAGGTGCCGAACTGCCAGTCGGAAGCCTGACGACCCGGGCCCTTACCTTCCTCCTCTTCCACCTGGCTGAGGGCCTGCTCGGCCTGTTTCTCCAGCTTCTTCTGCAACTCGTCGGGGTCCCGCCCACGGGCCAGCACCTTACCACCCTCTCCCAGAACCTTGAGATTCATCCGCAGGTGCCGGGGCAATGCTTCACGGGGCCAGTCCTCCGGCGCGATGCGAACACCGGTCATGCGGCGGAGCTGGTCCGCCAGGGCATCGGTCAGCGGCTCGTTGGACGGGGTCATCTTTTCCAGGGCAGCATCGACAAAGTCAGGCACCGGCACAAAGTTGCGTCTGACCGACTTGGGCAGTCCCTTGACCAGGGCAATGCACTTCTCCCGGACCAGCCCCGGCACCAGCCATTCCAGCCGATGCCCCGGCAACTGCTTGAGGGCCATCAATGGGACCTGGATGGTCACACCATCATCCTCTCCGGTGGGTTCGAAGTTGTAGCTCAGGGGGTACTTCGCCCCCTCCCACTCCAGCTCGTCCGGGTACTGTTCCAGCTCATCGTAGTCCAGGTCCCGCTGCAGGATGTCCTTTTCCGTCAGCTCCATGCCCTTGAGGTCTTCCGCGGACAGGGCCTTCCACCAGCTCTCGAAATGCCGGCCACTGACGATGTCCGCCGGCAGACGCTGGTCGTAGAAAGCCACCAGCTGTTCATCATCCACCAGCAGGTCCCGCCGGCGGGTCTTGTTTTCCAGGTTCTCGACAGTATCCAGCAGTTCCCGGTTGCGGGCGATAAACGGCGCTTTAGTGCGGTAGTCACCTTCCACCAGTGCCCGGCGAATGAAGAGTTCGCGGGCTTCAACCGGGTTAATGCCGGCATAGGGCACCCGGCGCTGGCTGACCACGTCCAGCCCGTACAGACTGACCCGCTCAAAGGCCATCACCTGGGCCCGTTTCTGTTCCCAGTGGGGCTCGGAATAATGCCGCTTGACCACGTGCTCACCCAGCGGCTCCACCCACTCCGGCTCGATCTTCGCCACCATGCGGGCAAATACACGGCTGGTTTCCACGATCTCCGCCGCCATGATCCATTTGGGGGAGGACTTTGCCACTTTGGACCCGGGGAAGATAAACACCTTGCGATTGCGGGTGGCCAGGTACTCCTTCTTCTCCAGCTTGGTGGCCACCTGCCCCAGCAGACCCGACAGGATGGCCTTGTGAACGGCCTCATAACTGGCGGTGTTGCGATTGAGCGTGAATTTCTGTTCCCGGCACAGCAGAGTCAGCTGCCGGTGGGTATCCCGCCACTCCCGCATGCGCATCCAGGACAGGAACTGTTTCTTGCAGTACCGGCTCAACTGGTTGCCGGACAGCTCCTGGCGCTGCTCCTCGAAGTGATTCCAGAGGTTCAGCAGGGTGACAAAATCCGACTCCTTGTCGTTCCACTGGCTGTGGGCCTGGTCCGCCGCCTGCTGCTTGTCCTGGGGTCGTTCCCGGGGGTCCTGCACGCTCAGGCCGGCAATGACCACCAGCAGTTCCGCGAGACTGCCCAGCTCATCGGCGGCCACCAGCATGCGGGCCAGCCTCGGGTCCAGGGGCAGCCGCGCCATGGTACGACCCAGTCGGGTAATCCGGCGTTTGCCGGACACCGCCCCCAGTTCCTCCAGCAGTTTATAGCCATCGTTCACCTGGCGGTTGTCGGGGGGCTCCAGGAACGGGAAGTGTTTGATATCCCCCAGGCCCAGGGTCACCATCTGCAGGATGACGGACGCCAGGTTGGTGCGCAGGATCTCCGGGTCGGTGAACTCGTCGCGGCTGACAAAGTCCTGTTCGTCGAACAGGCGGAAGCAGATACCCGGCGCCACCCGGCCACAGCGGCCCGCCCGCTGGTTGGCGCTGGCCTGGGAAATGGCCTCCACCGGCAACCGCTGGATCTTCGAGCGCACCGAATAACGACTGATACGGGCCACGCCGGTATCGATGACATAGCGGATACCCGGCACTGTCAGCGAGGTCTCCGCCACATTGGTGGCCAGCACGATCCGTCGCCCCCGATGGGACTGGAACACCCGGTTCTGTTCCCGGGCACTGAGACGGGAGTACAGCGGCAGCACCTCGGTATGGCGCAGGTCGGCATGGCGCAACTGCTTGCTGAGGGCCCGGATCTCCCCTTCGCCGGGCAGGAACACCAGGATATCCCCGGGCGGTTTGCTCTCGCCCCGTTCGTGCTGCTCGATCTCCTCCAGGGCCGACACCACGGCGTCGCCCCAGCCCTGGTCCCGTTCGTCGGCATCGCCGGCCAGGGGCCGGTAGCGGACCTCCACGGGATAGGTGCGACCCGATACCTCGATCACCGGCGCCTGGTGGAAGTACTCGCTGAAACGCTCCACCTCGATGGTGGCGGAGGTGATGATCACCTTCAGGTCCGGCCTTTTTGGCAACAGTTGCTTCAGGTAGCCGAGCAGGAAGTCGATATTGAGGCTGCGCTCGTGAGCCTCATCAATGATGATGGTGTCGTAGGCGTCCAGGAAACGATCATGCTGGACCTCGGCCAGCAGGATACCGTCAGTCATCACCTTGAGCCGGGTGGTGTCCGACGTGGTGTCGGTGAAACGCACCTGGTAGCCCACCTGGTCGCCCTGTTCCGGCCCCAGTTCCTCGGCGATACGGCCGGCCACGGTACGGGCGGCGATACGCCGGGGCTGGGTATGCCCCACCAGCCCCCGGGTGCCCCGCCCGGCATTGAGGCAGATCTTCGGCAACTGGGTGGTCTTGCCGGAGCCGGTCTCGCCGGCCACGATGATCACCTGGTGCTGTTCCAGCGCCCGGGTAATGTCCTCCACCCGGTCGGATACGGGCAGTCCCTCCGGGTAGCTGGCGGGCCGGTGCGACTGGCGGCGCGCCGCCACCTTTGTCAGCCCCTCTTCCAGCCACCGGTTCATCCGGCGCAGCTCCGGTTCGCCAGGCTGATTACGGGTGCGCGCCAACAGTCTCAGGATGCGGGCGGTTTCCCGCTGGTTGCAGTCGCCAAGCTGGCGCCGGATCTGGTCGGCGCCCTGCAGGCTCTGGATGTCGGAGGCGTGGTTGCCGGGCGGGATCTGGCTCATGGATCGCTCAGTTGGTGAATGTGGCCGCTATTGTAACGGAAGCCGTTTTATAATCGAGTAGGAGGGGGAGTTACCTCCCCCGTCCTCTCACACCACCGGGCATACGG
>NZ_JAVVLT010000028.1:0-12451 GCF_036224885.1 Marinobacter sp. OP 3.4 | reverse complement strand
CGCCGTGAATCCATCCATGGAGGCTCTTCGAAAACGTCCCTGTTTTCGAAGGTCCGGGAAAAGGTTCTCAACCTGCCTGCTAGTCTGTCTTGGCAGATATCGCCGATCAGCGTACCGTCTTTGCCCCTTGCTCGTGTCGGTAGTAGTGGAACCGGGGGTGAGACAGGTCTATAGTCAGGGAAAAGACAAGAAAATGGACGTGGGAGCAAGGAATTGGACGATAACACCCCCGAAAAACGTCGTTTCCAGCGAATCCAGTTTGATGCGCCCTGCGAGATCTACTGGCAGGACGATATGCAAACGGCTGAAGTGCTGGACATTTCCCTGAAAGGCGCTCTAGTCAGTCGCCCCGCCGGCTGGGCCGCATCCGAGGGCGAGCCCTGCGAGTTGACCATCCATCTGAATGACCATGAAAGCGCCATTGTCATGGCGGTGACCCTGCGTCACCTGGAACCGGACCGGTTGGGCTTCAAGATCGAATATATTGACCTGGAAAGCGCATCCCATCTCAAACGCCTTGTGGAACTGAACCTTGGTGATGCCGAGCTTCTTGAGAGGGAGTTGTCGCACCTGATTGAGTAGCAGATTTGGGCGTCAACTCCCAAGATGATTGAGTAGATGAGTTGAGAACGTTTTCCCGGACCGTCGAGCGCCAGGGACGGCGCTCGTCTAGCCCTACAGGGATGTACTTGCGGGGCGTGTCCGGGAAAACGTTATCGACTTAGCTCCGATAAGTACGGATTTTCAGTCTCGCGAGGTATTGCACTTACACTTGGTGAACCTCAGATGTCCTCAAGTGCCGTCAAAGCATCACTCAATTTGGTTACCGGAATCACCTTCATCCCCTCAATAGCCTTCCTTGGGGCATTGGCCTTGGGCACCAGCGCGCGGGTAAAGCCGTGCTTGGCCGCCTCGTAAATCCGTTCCTGACCTGAGGGTACGGGGCGGATCTCGCCGGAGAGGCCGACTTCGCCGAAGATCACCAGATCCTGGGGCAGGGCGCGGTCGCGGAAGGAGGAGACGATGGCGGCCAGCAGGGCCAGATCGGCACTGGTCTCGGCTACCTTGACACCGCCCACCACGTTTACGAACACATCCTGATCCGCCACATGCATGCCGCCATGGCGGTGTAGTACTGCCAGCAGCATGGCTAACCGGTTCTGATCCAGACCAACGGCCACGCGCCGTGGATAGCTGCCCTGGGCCATGTCCACCAGGGCCTGGATCTCCACCAGCATGGGGCGGGTGCCTTCCCACACCACCATCACCACGCTTCCGGGGGCCGCATCTTCGCCCCGGTTCAGGAAGATGGCGCTGGGGTTCTTCACTTCCTTCAGCCCCTGTTCCAGCATGGCGAATACACCCAGCTCGTTAACCGCGCCGAAGCGATTCTTGATGCCCCGTAGCGTGCGGTAGCGGCTGTCGCTGGAGCCCTCCAGCAGGATCGAGCAGTCGATCATATGCTCCAGCACCTTGGGGCCGGCCAGGCTGCCGTCTTTGGTAACGTGGCCCACCAGGAACAGGATGGTACCGGTCTGCTTGGCGAAGCGGGTCAGGTAGGCGGCGCTTTCGCGAACCTGGGACACCGAGCCGGGGGCGGATTCGATGTCCGCCACGTGCATGACCTGGATACTGTCCACCACCAGGATCTTCGGCTTTTCAGCCTCCGCCACCTGCATGAGTCGTTCGACACTGGTTTCCGACAGCATCTTCAGGTCCCGGGTGGGCACGCCCAGGCGCTTGGCCCGCATGGCCACCTGTTGCAGGGATTCCTCGCCGGTGACA
Organism: Marinobacter sp. OP 3.4; assembly: GCF_036224885.1. Classification (NCBI taxonomy): domain Bacteria; kingdom Pseudomonadati; phylum Pseudomonadota; class Gammaproteobacteria; order Pseudomonadales; family Marinobacteraceae; genus Marinobacter; species Marinobacter sp. OP 3.4. Next base: position 10,666 of record NZ_JAVVLT010000028.1, on the reverse strand, counting down.
TAGAGCGCCGGCGTCTTCTCTGCCAGATGGCAGACGGCCTGGAGCAGCAGGGTACTCTTGCCCGCGCCGGGGTGGCCGCCCATCAGCACGGCGGAACCTTCCACAAGGCCGCCTCCGAGAACCCGATCGAACTCCTGCATGCCGGTGCTGATGCGTGGCTGTTCGGCGAGGCTGACCTCGTCCAGGCTCTGTACGGCGGACAGGCTGCCGGCAAAGCCTTCAAACCGCGCCCCTCGTGCGCCCTTGGCATTGCCGCCGCCAACGCCGCGAACCTCGCTGATGGTGTTCCAGGCCTGGCAGGCGGTGCACTGGCCCTGCCACTTGGAGTAGTCGGCGCCGCACTCGGTGCAGACGAAAGCGGTTTTTGCTTTGGCCATGGGTGAGTCCTGATTGGTTCGGGGAGTTTCCAACCTCTCCCCCGGCCCCTCTCCCTTCAAAGGGAGGGGGGAGAGCCACTTCCGGTTTTGGGGATGTTTCAAGCCCCTCTCCCCTGGAGGGAGAGGGGTTGGGGTGAGGGGGAGGCCGGCGAGTACCGGGTTCGTACCCTACGCCAGCTTCTTGTACTTCATGCGCTGGGGCACCATGGCGGAGTCGCCCTTGCGCTTCTTGTGATCCTCGTCGTACTCGCTGAAGTTGCCCTCGAAGTAGACCACCTCGCCATCGTCCTCGAATGCCAGGATGTGGGTGGCCACCCGGTCCAGGAACCAGCGGTCGTGGGAGATTACGAGGGCCGAGCCCGGGAAGTTGAGCAGGGCTTCCTCCAGGGCGCGGAGAGTTTCCACGTCCAGGTCGTTGGTGGGTTCGTCCAGCAACAGCACGTTGCCGCCCTGCTTGAGCAGTTTTGCCAGGTGCAGGCGGTTGCGCTCACCACCGGACAGGTCGCCGACAAGCTTCTGCTGATCGCTGCCCTTGAAGTTGAAGCGGCCCACGTAGGCGCGGGACGGCGTCTCGTAGTTGCCGATCTTGATGATGTCGTTGCCATCGGACAGCTCTTCCCAGACGGTCTTGCTGCCATCCAGGTCGCGCATCTGGTCCACGTAGGCCAGTTCCACGGTTTCACCCACCACGATCTCGCCGGAGTCCGGTTTGTCGTAGCCAGCGATCATCTTGAACAGGGTGGACTTGCCGGCCCCGTTACCACCGATGATGCCGACAATCGCCCCCGGCGGTACGCGGAAGGACACGTCCTCGTACAGCAGGCGATCATCGAAGGATTTGCTGATACCGTCCACCTCGATCACCTTGTCACCCAGGCGCGGGCCGGGCGGGATGTAGAGCTCGTTGGTCTCGTTGCGCTTCTGGAATTCCTGGGAGCTCATTTCCTCGAAGCGGGCCAGGCGGGCCTTGCTCTTGGACTGGCGGCCCTTGGCGTTACTGCGTACCCACTCCAGTTCCTGCTTGACGGCCTTCTGGTGGGAGGCTTCCTGCTTGGCTTCCATCTCCAGGCGTTTTTCCTTGTTCTCCAGCCACTGGCTGTAGTTGCCCTCGAAGGGGATGCCCTGGCCGCGATCCAGCTCCAGGATCCAGCCAGCGACGTTGTCCAGGAAGTAGCGGTCGTGGGTGATGGCGACCACGGTGCCGCTGTAGTCGTGGAGGAAGCGCTCCAGCCAGGCCACGGATTCCGCGTCCAGGTGGTTGGTGGGCTCGTCCAGCAGTAGCATGTCCGGGCTGGACAGCAGCAGGCGGCAAAGGGCGACCCGGCGACGCTCGCCCCCGGAGAGGTTGGCGACATTCTGGTCCCAGGGTGGCAGGCGCAGGGCGTCGGCGGCCACTTCCATCTTGCGTTCGATGTCATGGCCGTCGGTGGCCTGGATATAGGCTTCCAGCTCTCCCTGACGCTTTGCCAGGGCATCGAAGTCCGCGTCCGGCTCGGCGTAGTCCGCATACACCTGGTCCAGTGCCGCCAGGGCATCGTGAACGCCGGAGACGGCTTCGTCGACGATTTCCTTCACGGTCTTGGCGTCGTCCAGTTCCGGCTCCTGGGGCAGGTAGCCCACGTTGATGCCGGGCTGGGGGCGGGCTTCGCCGATGTAATCCTCGTCCACGCCAGCCATAATGCGGAGCAGGGTGGACTTACCGGCCCCGTTGAGGCCGAGGACGCCGATCTTGGCGCCGGGGAAGAAGCTCAGGGAAATGTCTTTGAGAATCTCGCGCTTGGGTGGAACCACCTTGCCCACGCGGTTCATGGTGTAGACGTATTGGGCCATTTTGGCTGTATCCTCTCTATGCAGTATTGCCGCGGAACCCACGGAATAACACGGAAAAACAATAAGACGGTGTTGGCCACGAAATCCACTAAACCCACGAAATAAAACCAGCGGGTCAAACAAGGCTTTACAGAAAACTTCTGGCCTGTCGTTTCGTGGATTTAGTGGATTTCGTGGCAAAAATCTTTTCGTTCTTTGCTTTCCGTGACCTTCCGTGGGTTCCGTGGCAAAAATCTGTAAGGCAGGCCAGTTTATCGCCTGCTTGAAAGCAGAACCCCGTAAGGTATCTAAACCTATGGGGGATAGCAATTGACACAGAGCGGACCAGGCCCGCGTGTCGGTATCCCCGCACGGTATAAAGGATGATTTTTTACCCGCTTTCACGATAGAATAGCGGCCCAATTTTTCAGGGGTTCCGGAGCCTTCGGGCATTGTCCGGGGCCAGCCACACAGACAGGGGCAGCACATCCATGTTCAATCGTGATATGAGAATCGCCGGTTTCGATGACGAACTCTGGAACGCCATGCAGGCGGAAGAGAAACGCCAGGAGGCGCACATCGAGCTGATCGCGTCGGAAAACTACACCAGCCCGCGGGTGATGGAAGCCCAGGGCAGTGTGCTGACCAACAAGTACGCCGAAGGCTATCCGGGCAAGCGTTACTACGGTGGCTGCGAGTTCGTGGATATTGCCGAGGAACTGGCCATTGACCGCGCCAAGGAGCTGTTTGGTGCCGCCTACGCCAATGTGCAGCCCCACTCCGGCTCCCAGGCCAATGCCGCCGTCTTCATGGCCCTGCTCAAGCCGGGCGACACCGTACTGGGCATGAGCCTCGCCCACGGCGGCCACCTGACCCACGGTGCGACCGTCAACTTCTCCGGCAAGATCTACAACGCCGTCCAGTATGGTATCGACAACGATACCGGCCTCATCGATTACGACGAGGTTGAGGCAATGGCCGTTGAGCACAAGCCGAAGATGATCATCGCCGGCTTCTCCGCCTATTCCCAGGAGCTGGATTTTGCCCGCTTCCGCGAGATTGCCGACAAGGTAGGTGCCTACCTGTTCGTGGATATGGCCCACGTCGCCGGCCTGGTGGCCGCCGGTGTCTATCCGGATCCGGTACCCCACGCCCATGTGGTGGCTACCACCACCCACAAAACCCTGCGTGGTCCCCGTGGCGGCCTGATCCTGGCCTGTGACGATGCCGACCTGCAGAAGAAGCTGAACTCCTCGGTATTCCCTGGTGGCCAGGGCGGCCCGCTGATGCACGTGATCGCCGCCAAGGCGGTGTGCTTCAAGGAGGCCATGAGCGACGAGTTCAAGGCGTACCAGCAGCAGGTGGTCAGGAACGCCGTCGCGATGGCCGAGGTCTTCATCGAGCGTGGCTTCGATGTGGTCTCGGGCGGCACCAAAAACCACCTGTTCCTGCTCAGCCTGATCAAGCAGGACATCACCGGGAAGGATGCGGACGCCGCCCTGGGGCGCGCCCACATCACCGTGAACAAGAATGCGGTGCCCAACGACCCGCGCTCTCCCTTCGTTACCTCCGGTCTGCGTATCGGTACCCCGGCCGTGACCACCCGTGGTTTCGGTGAGTCCGAGTGCCGCGAGCTGGCGGGCTGGATGTGTGACATCCTGGATGACCTGGAGAACGAGAGCGTCATCAACCGGGTGCGCGAACAGGTGGAAGCCCTGTGTGCGCGTTTCCCGGTCTATGCCGGCTGAGGCCGGCCACTAACCGACCGACTGCCCCGGTAACGGGGCGGTCTGTTCTTACCGGAGCATCCGACTATGCACTGTCCGTTCTGTGGTGAAGCCGATACCAAGGTGATTGACTCCCGGCTGGTGGCCGAGGGCGATCAGGTGCGCCGCCGCAGGGAGTGCCTGTCCTGCCATGAGCGTTTCACCACCTTCGAGAGCGCGGAGCTGGTCATGCCCCGGGTGGTGAAACAGGACGGCACCCGACAGCCCTTTGACGAGGAGAAGCTGCGGGCGGGGCTGATGAAGGCCCTGGAGAAGCGCCCGGTGAGCATCGAGCAGATTGATGCAGCCCTGAACCGCATCAAGTATCGTCTGCGGGCCACCGGCGAGCGGGAGGTCAAGTCCATGACCCTGGGCGAGGAGGTCATGACTGAATTGCGCCAGTTGGACAAGGTGGCCTATGTGCGGTTTGCCTCGGTCTACCGCAGCTTCCAGGATATCAACGAGTTCAAGGAGGAAATCGAACGGCTGTCGGACGGCGCCGACCCGGCGGATGTGGCCCGGGTGCTGGCGGACCGGGATTCAACCAAAGGCGCGTCATGACCAGTTCCCAGGACATCGCCATGATGGGCCGGGCCATCCAGCTTGCCTGGCGAGGCCGTTATTCCACCCATCCCAATCCCCGGGTGGGGTGTGTCATCGCCCGGGGCGACCTGGTGCTGGGGGAAGGCTGGCATGAACGGGCCGGCGAGGCCCACGCCGAGGTTCGCGCCCTCAGCCAGGCTGGCGCTGATGCCCGGGGTGCCACGGCGTACGTCACCCTGGAACCCTGCAGTCACTTCGGTCGCACGCCGCCCTGTTCCCGGGCCCTGATCGATGCCGGTGTGGCACGGGTGGTGGTGGCCAGTGAGGACCCCAATCCCAGCGTATCCGGCCGTGGCCTGCAACAGCTGCGTGACGCCGGGATCCGTGTGAAGGAGGGGGTGCTCAGGGCAGAAGCTGCCCTGCTCAACCCCGGCTTCCTGAAGCGGATGAAGACCGGGCGGCCCTGGGTGCGCATCAAGATTGCCGCCAGCCTGGATGGTCGCACGGCGATGGCCTCCGGCGAGAGCAAGTGGATTACCGGGCCGGAATCCCGTAGTGACGTGCAGCGGCTGCGGGCCATGAGCGACGCCATCCTGACCGGCGTGAACACGGTGCTGGTGGATGATCCGTCCCTGACCGTCAGGCGCAATGAACTGGGGGATATCGGTGACGCCACCGAGCCTTCGCGCCAGCCCCTGCGGCTGATTGCTGACCGGGACGCCCGGACACCGCCCACGGCCAAGATATTGCGGGGGGGCGATGTCCATTTGTTCTGTTCCTCCGAGGCGCTGTCGACGGCGGCGGCCCAGGACCTGTCCGCCCTGGGGGTGACCCTGAATGGTATTGGCTGGCAGGACAGCGGCGTCAACCTGGGGCAGTTGCTGGACAAGCTGGGTGAGCTTGGGGTCAACGAATTGCTGGTGGAGGCCGGGCCCACCCTGGCAGGCGGTTTTATCGTCGAGGGGCTGGTGGACGAGCTGTGGCTCTATCAGGCTCCCGTATTCCTGGGCAGCGAAGGCCGGCCCACGGCCCGGCTTCCGTTCAACGACATGTGTGAAAAAATCGAGTGGCTGGTCACCGACCGGCGTCAGTTTGGTGCGGACACGCGGGTGATTCTGACACCCAGGGTGCAGGCGCCCAACCTATCTGCGGGTCGCTGATTCAGCCCGGTGACCCATTTGCATTAATACCACGGCGGCCCTGAGCTGGCCGGGAGAGTGTGGAAGATTATGGCATTGAACACCGTTGAAGAGATCATCGAAGACATCCGCCAGGGCAAGATGGTGATTCTCATGGACGACGAGGATCGCGAGAACGAGGGCGATCTGGTCATGGCCGCCGAGCACTGCACGGCGGAGTCCATCAACTTCATGGCTCGCTTCGGCCGCGGCCTGATCTGCATGCCCATGACGCAGGGGCGCTGTGAGCAACTGGGCCTGTCACTGATGGTGCAGAGCAACCATTCCGGGTTCGGCACCAAGTTCACCCATTCCATCGAGGCGGCGGAAGGCGTCACCACCGGTATCTCTGCGGCGGATCGGGCGCGCACGGTGCAGGCGGCGGTGGCCCGTAACGCCAAGGCGGCGGACCTGGTGCAGCCGGGCCATATCTTCCCGCTGATGTCGGACCCGGGCGGAGTACTCAGCCGGGCCGGCCATACCGAAGCCTCCTGTGACCTGGCCTCCCTGGCGGGCTGTGAGCCGGCGGGGGTGATCTGCGAGATCATGAACGACGACGGCTCCATGGCCCGCCGTGAGGACCTGGAACAGTTCGCCGAACAGCATGGCCTGAAGATCGGCACCATTGCTGACCTGATCCACTACCGCACCCTGAACGAGCGCACCATCGAGTGTGTCGAGCAGTACGATCTGGACACGGAGTACGGTGTGTTCAACCTGCGCACCTACCGTGACAGCATCCAGGGGGGCACGCACCTGGCCCTGGTGATGGGAGATATCCAGGCAAGCTCCCCGACCCTGGTGCGGGTGCATGTCACCGACACCCTCCGTGACCTGCTGGGAGCCCGGCGCGAAGGCTCCCACAGCTGGCCGCTGCATCACGCCCTCGAGAAGGTCGCGGAAGATGGCAAGGGGGTGGTGGTCCTGCTCAATAGCGCCGAGGACAGCTACAACCTGGAGGACCGGATCCACGAGTTCTTCGGGGAAGGGCCGGCCAAGGCGGGCAAGGGCGGCAGCTCCGGTGTCTACTTCACCGTCGGTACCGGTTCCCAGATCCTGCGGGACTGCGGTGTCGGCCAGATGCGACTGCTCAGTGCCCCCATCAAGTTCTCCGCGATTTCCGGTTTCGATCTGGAAGTGGTGGAATATGTACCCTATACCGGTAGTTGAGACCGCCGGTTAACGAATTCAACGGATAGCCCGGTCCCAGGCCGGAACAGGAATGACAATGGCAGATATCAAGGTAATTGAAGGGGATTTCCGACAGTGCACCGGGCGTTATGCGCTGGTTGTGGGTCGGTTCAATGGATTCGTCGTGGAAAGCCTGGTTGAGGGGGCAGTTGACACCCTGAGGCGCCACGGCATTGCCGATGACGACATCACGATTGTACGGGTGCCGGGTGCCTACGAGATGCCCCTGGCGGTCAAGCGTGTGGCGGAAACCGGCAAATTCGACGCCATTATTGCCCTGGGGGCGGTCATCCGTGGCGGTACTCCGCACTTCGACTACGTTGCCGGCGAGGCCTCCAGCGGCCTGGGCGCTGTCAGCCTGGATACCGACGTGCCGGTCACCTTTGGGGTGCTGACCGTGGATTCCATCGAACAGGCCATCGAGCGTTCCGGTACCAAGGCCGGCAACAAGGGCGCGGAAGCTGCCATCACCGCGCTGGAAATGGTCAGCCTGTTCAATAAGCTGGGTGAGTGATGAACGAACAGGATAGCGCAACGCCGGGTGCTCCCACCCCTGGGCAGCCCAAGGCGGGCGACCGTCGCCGGGCCCGGGCACTGGCCCTGCAGGCTCTCTACCATCGTCATTTCAGCAAGAGCCCGATCAATGATATCGAGGCCGAGTTCATGGTCGACAATGACATGAGCAAGGTGGATTCGGCTTTCTTCCGCGACCTGATCCGTGGTGTTCACCGGGAACAGGCCGAGCTGGACCGGCTGATCGAGCCGCTGCTGGATCGTTCCCTGTCGGAAGTGGACCCCATCGAACTGTCGATTGTCCGCCTGGGTGCGTACGAACTGAAGAACCGGATTGATGTCCCTTACCGGGTGGTGATCAATGAAGGCATTGAGCTGGCCAAGCGGTTTGGCGGCACCGAGGGCCACAAGTTCGTCAACAGCCTGCTGGACAAGCTGAGCCAGCGCCTGCGCCTGGCGGAAACCCGTCCCCGGCAGTCGTAACCTATTACCATGGGTGAGTTCGAACTGATACGCACCCTGTTCCGGCCCCTCGCGGATGCCACCTGGAGAGACGGCGTCCGTGTGGGGCCGGGGGACGACTGCGCCATCCAGCGAATCCCTCCTGGCCATGAGCTGGTGTTTTCCATCGATACCCTGGTGGCCGGGGTTCATTTTCCCGTTGGCTATGATCCCGGGCGCCTGGGGTGGCGTGCCCTTGCCGTCGCTGTCAGTGACCTGGCGGCCATGGGGGCGGACCCGGTTTGCTATACCCTGGCCCTGACCCTGCCGGAAGCGGATGAAGCCTGGGTGCGGTCTCTATCAGAAGGGCTCCGGGAGGCCTCCCTCGATGCCGGTATTGCTCTGGCCGGCGGCGATATCACGCGGGGGCCGCTGACCCTGAGCCTGCAGGTCCATGGTACGGTGCCGGAAGGGCAGGCCATCGCCCGCAACGGTGCCCGGCCAGGTGACCTGGTTGCGGTGAGTGGTCCCCTGGGGGGCGCCGCGGCAGCCCTGGCGTGGCTGGAGACGGACAAACCACCGGCTTCGGCGGAAGGGTTCCTCGCCTGTTATCACCACCCCCGGCCCCGGTGCGGGCTGGGGCGCCAGTTGCGGGGTGTGGCGACAGCCGCCATTGATATCTCCGACGGGCTGGTGGCGGATCTGGGGCATATCCTGGAGGCCTCCGGTGTCGGGGCGAGGCTGGAGCCGGACCGGATACCACGAACCTTCGGCGGGGCCCGGTCGACCCTGGAGCAGGCCCTGTACGGAGGTGATGACTACGAACTTTGTGTCACCCTGCCGCGCTCTGCCATGGATCGTCTCCCTGCGGATGTGGCGGAAGGGCTCTCGGTGATTGGCGAGATCCGTGCCGGATCGGGAATCCAGCTCCTGATGGCCAATGGTGTGATAGAGGAAGTCACCGTACCGGCAGGTTATGACCATTTCAAGGAACCGTAAACAGGCTTTTGCATGACCGACTATCCACAGGAACCGGAAGAAGAACCGGTGCTGATACTGCCACCGGGATTCCTGCGCCACCCGGTCCATCTGCTGGCCTTCGGGTTTGGCAGTGGTGCTGTACCAAGGGCGCCCGGAACCTGGGGCAGCCTGGCGGCCATCCCCCTGTGGTACCCCATCTCACTGCTGCCTGAACTGGCCTATTGGCTGGTGATCCTGGTCGCGTTCGTTGTGGGTATCTGGTTGTGTGGCCAGACCGCCCGGGCGCTCAAGGTTCACGACCATGGCGGTATTGTCTGGGACGAATTTGTGGGCATGTGGATTGTGCTGGGCTTCTTTCCCGAGACGTACTATGGCGTGTTGCTCTGTTTCGTGACCTTCCGTCTGTTTGACGTCTGGAAACCCTGGCCCATTGACTGGATTGACGAGCGGGCACCCGGTGGTCTGGGCATCATGATCGATGACGTGCTGGCGGCGGTGATGGCGCTGGGCGTGATATGGGCGGCGGAGCTGTGGTTGATGCCCGGTTTGCTCTGATGCTGACGGGCGCGTCCCTGCGATTGGCCCGATCCATCTGGCCTGGGTGCTAATGAACCCGCATTTCCCGGGCTTCCTGTGGCAGCATATTGATGACGTGGAGGAACCGTTTGAGGCCGATTTCCGCCCGCTCTTTAGTGGCGAAGGGCCCGCTGTCGAAACCTTCCCGGGTGGTGAAGTACCACTTCCCACCCACACAGAAGAAACGGCTGCTGCGAAATGGCGTCGGACCGGCCTCGCCTGCTCGGATATTGGTATCCATCGTAGCCTCCTACTACTTGACCTGTGGCTGTGGACTGGCTCTGCGCCCGGGCCTCAGCCCTGATTTATCGAGAACGGTCGCAAACCTGAAAGTTTCAAGGCGCATTGCATAAAACTAAACCAATTTCTGCCAAATTCAACACTTTTTTACAATTCGGTGGTGGGTGCTTTGGGATCACGGACTTGCGTGAGATTGGGTCTGTGGTCAGAATGCCCCCATTGATCAACGGGGCCACCTGGCGGCCTCCTCACCGACTGACAGCGACCCATGGAGAAACACTGAATGCGTGCAAGGTATGTAAAGGTTCCGCAGACCGGGCTCAACTGGCTGAAACTGCTGGTGGCGGCACTGGCTATTGTCGTGGTTTCGGGCTGCAGCACGGGCATGTCCAGGGTCCAGACCTGGGACGGGGAGGCGTCTGGTGAGGTGGCCGTGCTGAAGGCACCCTCCGACGTCAAGCTTCGCGAGGTCAACGGCAAGAAGGTCGGTAACTTCCTGATGGATGATATCGCCATCGACTATGAGCTGCTGCCGGGCACCAATACCGTGGTCTTTACCCACAAGACCATCTGGGCCAAGAGCGAATCCACGGAAGACGGTGAGTCCAACGTTCATGTGGTGGAAAGCGCGCCCCAGCAGTTTATCATCGATACCCGCCCCGGTGAGGTGTATACCTTCGATATCCCGGAGGTCACCAACCGCCGTGAGGCCGAGCAGTTTGCGGCCAACTTCAGTGCCGAACTGATGACGGAGGATGGTACCGTGGTTGCCCGTTCCGAGCCGTTCGAGGGCTATCCGCAGCAACAGGTGGCCGGTCAGCAGAATGCCGGTGGCTCAGGACAGGCAGCCGTGGTAACCGGCCAGCCCAGTGGTGTGCCGGTGCCGACTACCCCGGGGCAGGGGAACAATAGCGTGAATACCCTGGATGCCCTCAAGGTACTGTGGGAGCGTGCCAGCGGCGACGAAAAGCGCGAGTTCCTGCGCTGGGCTTTTGACTAGTGTCCCGTCTGGGTAATTCGTTAGCCTACTGAGCCACTGAGGGCCTTGAGA
>NZ_JAVVLT010000027.1:0-73030 GCF_036224885.1 Marinobacter sp. OP 3.4 | reverse complement strand
AACCTGCGACCCTCGCCTTGTAAGGGCGATGCTCTCCCAGCTGAGCTAACCACCCACTTCCGGCTTGCGTCTCACCTGATTGAGCGGCTTTCGCCGTGTTCATCAACCAAGTGAGACGCGCATTTTAAGTATTTCTGGCACGGTGTCAAATGTTTCAGGGAAATTTCCCGAAATTTTTTCTAACGCCCCGATTGACGGTTATTTTTCAATCAATTCCGACGTTTACGATCACTCCACTACTGCGCCCTAAGCTGGTCTACCTGATCCTGCAGGCGCACCAGGCGCGAGGTGAGCTGCGAACGTGAGGCATCCACGGACTTAAGGGTCTGTTCTGCCTCATTTAACCGGCTGCGGGTGGCGGCCAGCTGTCGGGAGAGTTCCTCCACGCGACCATCACCCCCCTCCATGGCCTGAATACGGCTTTCCAGTCCGTCCAGTGTCAGTGACTGCTCCTGCTGGAAGCGCTGCAACCGCTGGGCAACCTGCTCGTCCATGGCGCCAAGACGTTCCTGGACACCCTCCAGGTCGCCGGCAAGCGATTGCAGGCGCTCGCTGTTCTGCTGCCCGTCCTGACGGGCCTGCGCCAACCCGGAATCCAGCGACTCGGTACTCGCCTGCAGCTCGGTAACCGCCTGCCCCGTGGACTCAAGGCTGGCGGACAGGGTATCGAGTTGGCTGGACAGGCCCTCCTGCTGCTCGGCCAACTCGGCGATCCGCGGACGATTCCGCTCGTTCGAGAGCACCCACAGTTTGCGAATTTCGTCATTGGCTTCCGCCAGCTTGCTGTCCAGGCTGTCCAGGCGCTGATCCATGGAGGAATCGGTTTCCTCCAGATTCTCACCAGTCTCCGACAGATCCCCCTCAAACCGGGCCAGGGCCAGTTTGCTTTGCCGGGCCCAGTAATCCGCCTCTTCCAGTTGCTCTTCCATCGCCTGAACCTGTTGCTGCATCTGCCAGCCAAACCAGCCGGCTCCGGCACCAACCAGGATCAGTAACAGCAACAACACCCAGACCGGGCCTGCGGAGCCCTTGCCGGACTTTCCACTGCCAGCCGGGGGCGGTGGTGCCCCTCTGCCCCCGGATCCCGCAGGCCGACGCGCCCCTGCCTTACCCTGGCCGGTCTTGCGACTATCACCGGCAATCGGGGCGTCAGCACGGAGTTCATCATCATCGGGGCGAATTGAGTCCATAATAACCTCTTGGTATCACTGCTTATGGCGACTGATCATATCCGTTTGCGGGCGCTTTCACCAAGGACGCATCATGAACACCCGGAACAGGCCCGCATTCGCCCTTGACTGAGTTCACGGTTTGCATGGCAGTCGGGCAAATCCTAAAATGTCGGGCTTTCCCGACGCCGGGCGGCAGATCGACCATGCCCGCTGCCGTCACCTCTATTACCGGGGACAACATTATGCAACCGCTGGTAGGCATTATCATGGGCTCCAAGTCGGACTGGCCCACCATGGAACAGGCCGCCCTGATGCTGGACAGGCTGGGCGTCCGTTACGAAACCCGGGTGGTGTCCGCACACCGCACGCCGGATCTGCTGTTCGATTATGCCAAGGGCGCCGCGGGGCGGGGCCTGAAGGTGATCATCGCCGGCGCCGGTGGCGCCGCCCATCTGCCGGGCATGGTGGCGTCACAGACGCCGCTGCCGGTACTGGGGGTACCGGTCCAGTCCAAGGCCCTGAACGGCCTGGACTCGCTGCTGTCCATCGCCCAGATGCCCGGCGGCGTTGCCGTGGGTACCCTGGCCATCGGCAAGGCCGGCGCCACCAATGCCGGCCTGCTGGCCGCGCAGATCCTGGCCACCCATGACCCGGACCTGCAGGGCCGGGTGGAGGACTTCCGCCGACAGCAGACACAGTCCGTACTGGACAACCCTGACCCCAGCGAAGAAAGCTGAGTCATGAGACAGACAGGAGTATACCGATGAGAATTGGCGTTCTCGGTGCCGGACAGCTTGGCCGGATGCTGGCCCTGGCCGGTTATCCCCTGGCGAAGACCTTTGTCTTCTATGACATGTCCGGCAGCCCCAGCGCGGGCCTGGGGGAAGTTATCATCGACCGGGATGGCAAGTACCTGGACGATTTCCTGTCCCGGGTTGACCGCGTGACCTACGAATTCGAGCACCTGCCGGTGGCGGTGGCCGAGGAGATTGCCCGGACCAAGCCGGTCCATCCGCAGCCCCGGGCCCTGCAGGTGTGCCAGAACCGGGAAGCCGAGAAGACCCTGTTCAGCAACCTGGGTATCCCCACACCCCAATGGCGCATGGCCGACAGCGCAGCCTCATTGCAGGCCGCCGCCGAGGCGCTTGGCTGCCCGGTGGTGGCCAAGTCCAACACTGAAGGCTATGACGGCAAGGGCCAGGCAGTGCTCCGTACGCCGCAGGATGCCGCCAGTGCCTGGGAATCCATTGGTCACGAAAGGCTGATGGTGGAGAAGTTCGTGGACTTTACCCGCGAAGTGTCCCTGATTGCGGTCCGTGGCGAGGACGGCGAGGTGGCTTTCTATCCCATGGCCGAAAACGTCCACCACGACGGCATCCTGCGCTATTCCATCGCGCCGGCACCGGAACTCTCCCCCGCCCTGGAGGAGAAAGCCGACGGCTACATACGCACCCTGCTCAACGAACTGGACTACGTCGGGGTGCTGGCCCTGGAGCTGTTCGAGACGGCTGACGGCCTGGTCGCCAACGAAATGGCCCCCCGGGTACACAATTCCGGTCACTGGACCATGGAAGGCGCCATGACCAGCCAGTTCGAGAACCACATTCGGGCCATCGCCGGACATCCGCTGGGCAACACCGCGGCCCGGGGGCTCAGCTGCATGGTGAACATCATCGGCGAACATGGCGATATCGATCGTATCCTGGAGCTGCCCTATACCCACGTTCACCTTTACGGCAAGGGCGAGCGGCCAGGCCGCAAACTGGGTCATGTCAATGTCCTCGCCGACAGCCACGAGGAACTGAAGTGGCGGGTGCGGAATGTCAGCCAGTTCCTGCCGGGCAGTCCGGAACTGGACTGCTCCCTGACACGCTGAAACCCCGGCCCACCGGGTTGCCCTGGACAGGCGACTCGACCGGGCAAGCCATCAGGGTGCACAGCGAAATCCGCCCCCTACCCTTGAAAATAATCAACCAGCCCCGATACTTGTAGGCGGCAAAAAGACTAATGGACGCGGTTGCGTGGCAACACCACGGCAAGACCAGCGCCCTACAATGAGCGCCGGGGGTGTCAATACCCTCAAAATACTGAGAGAAACCACGGAGAACGACCTCATGGCATTTGAACTTCCCGCACTGCCTTATGAAAAGAATGCACTGGAACCGCATATTTCCGAGGAGACCCTGGAATATCATTACGGTAAGCACCACAACACCTACGTCACCAAGCTGAATGGCCTGGTGGAAGGTACCGACGATGCCAACAAGTCCCTGGAAGACATCATCAAGAGCGCCAGCGGCCCGCTGTTCAACAACGCCGCCCAGGTCTGGAACCACACCTTCTACTGGAACTGCCTGAGCCCCAACGGTGGTGGCGAGCCCACCGGTGCCGCCAAGGACGCCATCGAGAAAGCCTTCGGCTCCTTCGAGGACTTCAAGAAGGAATTCAACGACAAGGCCGCCAACAACTTCGGCTCCGGCTGGACCTGGCTGGTCAAGAAGGCGGACGGCTCCGTTGCCATCGTTAACACCAGCAACGCCGAAACCCCGCTGACCGGTGCGGACAAGCCGGTGCTGACCGTTGATGTATGGGAGCACGCCTACTACATCGACTACCGCAACAGCCGGCCGAACTACCTGGAAGCCTTCTGGAAACTGGTAAACTGGGATTTCGTGAACGAAAACCTGGCCTGATTACCGGTTTTCATCCCATCCGGCACCGGCTTTGCTTCGGTGCCACGAAAAAGCCCGCGCCCGCGCGGGCTTTTTGCGTTTGCGATCCTGTCCACCTGTCGCGCCATTACAAAATTAAACACTTAGCCTCTGAAGATTCTGGAAAAATGGCACTCTAATCAGTGCAATCTACGGAATGTTGTCCATACTTAGCTAATGATTCAGGACCACCCAGTACGCTGGCGACAATGACGATCACAATAACCATGCGGAAATCATGACGGACGAATTTTCAGTGCAACGCCGCCTGGGCTACAGGATCCTCCGCTGGGTGCTCTCCGCCGCCATCATTGCCGGAAGCCTGCTCAGTGTGGTCCAGATTGTCAGCGATGCCCGTTACGTTTCCTCCGAACTGGACCATCATGCCCGCCAGACGGTGGAACTGGTCCGGGAAGCCGCCACCCAGTCCATCTTCAGTCTCGACGAGGCACTCGCCAGACAGGTTATTGCCGGCCTGTTCGGTCAACAGGAACTTCATAAGGCCGTCATCGCCCACCCCGACGGCGAAGTGCTGGCCAGCCACCAACGCACCCTGAGTGACACCCCCTACCGACGACTGACGGACTGGATTTTCGACCGCACCCGAACCTACACCACAGATCTGCATCGCAACGACGTTCTGGCCAGCGGCAAGGCGGTCGTCTACGGCCAGCTTGGTGTGACCTATGATACCTCCCCCGCCGCAGCCGCCTGGCTGGAACGCTCCGCCCTCACCTTCCTGGTCGGCATCCTGCGGGCGGTCATTGTCGGGCTTGTGCTGTTCGTGGTGGTCCACTGGCTGATGACCAAGCCACTGCAAACCCTGGTGAGGGCCCTGACCGAAGTGGATCCCGACCATCCGGACCGACACCTGCTGGATCGCCCGAAGGGCCACAAGACCGATGAACTCGGGGTACTGGTGCGAGTGATCAACAACCTGCTGGTGTCGATCCAGGAAAGCCGACGACGACACGAGGCCGCCGAAAACCGCGCCAACCAGCTTATCCGATACGACCAGCTCACCGGCCTGCCCAGCCGGGAAACCATTCTTTCAACACTGGGAACCACCCTGGAAGACTGCCGTGCCAACCGCGACCGACTGGCGGTGTACTGCTGTGGTATAGATGATTTCAAGTCCATCAACGAACAGCTTGGCTACCAGACCGGCGACCGCATCCTGCAGACCATGGCCGAGCGCATGGAAGAACAGGGCTCCCGCCAGCGCATCATCCCCGGCCGCCTGAGCGGCGACCAGTTCGTGGTCATCGCCAACCCGGTGGAAGACCAGTACGAAGCCGCGGAACTGGCCGAATTCCTGCTGCGGCTGTTCAGCGAACCGGTGCGCATAGACGACAGCTCACTACAGGTAACCGCCACCATCGGTGTGGCCATGTACCCGACAGATGCGGCGGAACCGGACCACCTGCTACAGCATGCGGAACACACCATGACCCTGGCCAAGGCGGAAGCCACCAACCACAGCCGCTTCTACATAGCCAGCGTCGACCAGGAAATCCGCGCCCGCAAACAGCTTGAGAAAGATCTGTCACAGGCCCTCAACAATCACGAATTCCACCTGGTCTACCAACCCCAGATCAGCCTCCAGAGCGAACGCATTATCGGCGCCGAAGCCCTGATCCGCTGGACTCACCCGGAACGGGGCATGGTACCGCCGGACCACTTCATCCCACTGTCGGAACTCAATGGCACCATTGTCGACATCGGCCAGTGGGTACTCGACGAAGCCTGTCGTCAGGCCGCTACCTGGGCCGCCTCCGGCATGCCCCTGCGCATCGCGGTCAACCTGTCCGCTGTCCAGCTGCGCCAACCGGATATCGTCGGCACCATCCTGGCCACCCTCGGCCGCCATGAGATTCCGCCAGGACGTCTGGAACTGGAAATCACCGAAACCGGCTTCATGGAAAACCTGGAGGACGCTGTCGAAAAACTGCGCCAACTTAACAGCGCCGGCATCAACATCGCCGTAGATGACTTCGGCACCGGCTACTCCTCACTGACCTACCTGAAACGAATGCCAGTCCAGCACCTCAAGATCGACAAACAGTTCATCCGCGACCTGCTGGTCAACGAAGACGACACACGAATCGCCAACACCATCATCGACCTGGGCAAGAGCCTCAACCTCGCCGTGATCGCCGAGGGCGTGGAAACCCATGAACAGGAATTCTACCTTCGACAGCGGGGATGCCAGATCGCCCAGGGCTATTACTTCAGCCGCCCCCTGGCCCCGGATGCCTTTCGGGAGTTTGTGGACAGCTTTCACGGAAAGCTTGAGGAAAACATGGAGAATCAGCAATATAAATAGGCGCCAGGGAGCGTCCCGGAACACTCCCACACACCCATCAGGAACGGACCCTTATGATCTCCACGCTGATCGGCATTGCCGTAATCGCCATCGTCGTCATCTACATTGTCTCCATCTACAACCAACTGGTGTCCTACCGCAACCAGTTCAAGAACAGCTTCTCCCAGATTGACGTACAGCTACAGCGTCGCCACGACCTGATCCCCAACCTGGTGGAATCCACCAAGGCCTACATGAGCCACGAGCGGGAAACCCTCACCCAGGTCATGGAAGCCCGTAATGGCGCCGTCAACGCCCAGAAAGACGCCGCGACCGATCCGGGGGAAGCCGGCAAGATGCAGAAGCTGGGTAGCGCCGAGAATATGCTCACCAAGGCCCTGGCCAACTTCTACGCGGTGGCCGAGAACTACCCCGAGCTGAAAGCCAACGAAACCGTCCAGCAGTTGATGGAAGAACTCTCCAGCACCGAAAACCGCGTCGCCTTCGCCCGCCAGGCCTACAACGACAGCGTGATGAGCTACAACATCCACCGGGAGAAGTTCCCCAACAACATCATCGCCGGCCTGTTCAGTTTCAAGCAGACCGCGCAGCTGGAGCTTGAGTCGCCCGAGGCGCGGACTGCGCCGAAGGTCAGTTTCTGATTTGAGGACAGCACCGAACTTTGGGGTCCGGGGGCCGGTGGTGCTTTCCCGGACCTTCGAAAACATGGACGTTTTCGAAGAGCCTACAGGGATGTATTAACGGCGTGTCCGGGAAAGCACCACCGGCCCCCGGACCTTACTCCCGGCCTCAAGGCCTTGCACCAAATCCCAGAATCCCCTTACAACTCCGGAAACTGAAATATGCCCGCCCCCGGATTCTTTGAACGCCAGGCCAATGCCAAACGCAATACCACCCTGCTGGTATTCCTCTTCACCCTGGCCGTCACCCTGATCGCCCTGGCCGTCTGCGTGGTAGGCTACTTCGTCACCCGCAGCGAAACCACCAGCCTCCCCTTCCACCAGTGGCTGCTTAGCTCCCACGGCCTGATAACCGCCGGCGCCGTTATCCTGCTCATCGTTGGCGCCTCCGGGATACGCTGGATCGACCTGGCCGGCGGCGGCGAACGGGTCGCCCGAATGGTCAACGCCCGCCTGCTTGACCCTTCCAGCCAGGATGCTGACGAACGCCGCTTCCGCAACATCGTCGAAGAAATGGCCATCGCCAGCGGCGTGCCCGTGCCCCAGCTCTACGTCATGGACAACGAAACCGCCATCAATGCCTTCGTCGCCGGCTACACCCCCAACGAAGCCGTCATGGTCGTGACCCACGGCGCCCTCAACCAACTGACCCGGGACGAACTCCAGGGCGTTGTGGGCCACGAATTCAGCCACATCCTCAATGGCGACATGCGCATTAACGTCCGCCTCATCGCCCTGCTGGCCGGCATCCTCGCCATCGGCCAGATCGGCTTCTTCCTGCTCCACAGCAGCAGCCATCGCCACTCCTTCAGCTCGGGCGGTCGCAATAACGGCCGTGGGGTATTACTGATCGTGGGACTCGCCCTTGCCGCCATCGGCTACCTCGGCGTCTTCTGCGGCCGGCTGATCCAGGCCGCGGTCTCCCGGGAACGGGAACGGCTGGCGGATGCCTCCTCCGTCCAGTTCACCCGCAACCCGGAAGGCATCGGCGGCGCCCTCTACAAGATCGGACTCAAATCCGGCTACCTGGAACACACCAGCCATGCCAGCGACATGAACCACATGTGCTTTGGTGAAAGCACCAAAATGGCCTTCAGCCGGTTGCTTGGGTCGCACCCGCCTGTCGATGAACGCATCGAAGCTATCCAGCCCGGACTACTGACACGCCTGCGCAGCCGTATGCGCGACCTGCCCGGGGAGCAGACCGCAGCACACACCAGGGTGCCGGAGCAGGCCAGCGGGCTGGCCGGCGGTTCCGGTTTTTCATCCACGGGGGAAACGTCCATTGCCGCCACCACCGGGACGGTCACCCGGGGGAACGAACTCCATGCCAGCAAACTGCTGAACCGCCTGCCCGCCAACGTGCGCGAACTGCTCTACACCCGCTCCGGCGCCGTGCAACTGATCTACGCCCTGCTGATCCATGATCTCCGGGACGACACCGCCGAGAACCTGCTCAACCATATGCCCGAAGCCACGGTGCTACGCCCCGACCCGGCCCTGATCCGCCGTTTCCAGCCCACGCTGGAGCGGGAGGGAGATGGCATCCGCCTGCCCGCCCTGGAGCTGGCCATGCCGGCACTGCGTAAACTCGATCCCGACGAACGCCAGGCACTGATCCGGCAGGTCGCCACCATGGCGCAGGCGGACGGTCGCATCACCCTGTTCGAGTTCGCCCTGCATGGCTTCCTGCAACGACACCTCGCAGCGGATTCGGGCCGGGTGGTGCCGGTACGGTACCGCAGCTACCGGAACGTCGTCGGCGACCTCAATAATCTGTTCAGCCTCATGGCCAGGGCCGGCACCGGTAACCAGCCAGAAGCCGATACCCTGCATCGCCAGGCCCTTGCAAGTTTTGCCAACCGGCGGGATGCCGACAGCCTGGCGCTGGTAGAAAAGATCACCGTCAGTGGCCTGCGGGACAGCCTGAAACGGCTCAACCAGCTATCCCCCATGCTCAAGCCCGCCATCCTGGATGCCTGCGCCCAGTGTGTGCGTCATGACGGCAGGGTGGCCCCCAGGGAATACGAGCTGTTAAGGATCGTCGCCGACCAGCTTGACTGCCCGCTGCCTCCCCTCTCCTGATATCCGGGGGCCTATAGAACAGACGTCCCGACCCTATATGAATGACAAGAAAAAGGGCCACCAGTATGGCTGGTGGCCCTTATCATTCCTGCTTTCCCGAGCCTGTCAGGGTAACGCTCCGAGCGTTACTGCTCAGCAGCGGCTTCTTCCTTGGCCTGCTGGGCCTCACGGTACTCCTTGCCCCGGAACAGGGTCTCAATTTCCGGTGGTGCTTCTTCATCCTCCGGCAGGTCAAGTTTCTCCCGAATATCCAGGTTGATATCCCAGAGACCGGCGTACTTGTCTTCCGTCACCTCGGCGGACTTGGCCTTGTCCAGCATGATGGTGGGTCTCAGGAATACCAGCAGGTTACGCTTCTCCCGGGTCTGGGATTCAGAGGAGAACAGACGCCCAAGGATCGGGATATCTCCCAGCAGGGGCACCTTGCTCTTGTTAATGCGCACATTCTCGTTGATCAGGCCGCCAAGCACGATGGTCTCGCCATCGTCCGCCAATACGGTGGTCTTGATCTCACGCTTGTTGGTCACAATGTCAGAGGCGTTCTCCACACTCTCGGCCACATCTTCCGTGGTCTGCTCGACCACCAGGCGAACCAGGCCATCCTCGCTGATGCTCGGGGTCACCTTCAGGGTCAGACCGATATCGCGACGTTCTATGGTGGTAAAGGGGTTACTCAGCCCATCACCAGCCGTCGCCTGTTCGCCGGTGCGGAAAGGCACGTTCTGCCCCACGATAATCTCGGATTCCTGGTTATCCAGGGTGATGATACTGGGCGTGGACAGCAGGTTCGCCGCAGCCGAGGTGGACAGGGCCTGCAACAGGACACCCCAGGTAAGACCATCCTCATTACGCTGGCCGGCACCGATGGTCACGCCGCCCACCGCCGGGGCAATCAGGCTTTCCTCCAGGATGGCACCGATGACATCGCCAATACTGTTGCCCACGTTGTTGAAGTTGGAACCAATAACCGGTGTCGAACCGCCGCTTTCATCCGCTGCCGCAAACTGGACACCGAGATCCGATCCCAACTGATCGCTGATTTCCACGATAGCCGCCTCGATCATCACCTGGGCGCGACGGACATCCAGCTGGGAGATAATCATCTCCGCTTCCTGCATCATGGAAGGTTCCCCCCGCAGCACCAGGGCGTTCAGACCCTCGTCCGCAAACACCGAGAAGCCGGTGGCGTTGCGGCGGCTGGAACCACCACCGCCGCTGCCCTCGCCTTCGGCTTCACGGACCACTTCGCCCATGACGCCTTCGAGGATTTCGGTAAGATTCTTGGCATCCGCATGCTTGAGGCGAACCACCTTGGTCGTACCACCGGAGGCAGAAGGCTGGTCCAACTGGTGGATCAGGTTACGCATCTTGTCACGGAAATTCTTGTCGCCCCGCAGGATCAGCCGGTTACTGCGCTCATCAGCGGTGACACTGAACTTGCGGGAGGGAGATTCACCGCCACCACCAGCACGCCCCAGCTCATCCGGGGCCAGTTCCTGCAACAGGGTCACCATATCGCCAACCCAGGCCTCTTCCAGCTGGATCACTTCCACTTCGTATTCGGAAGGGCTGTCCAGGTCCCGGACGATCTCCTCGATACGCTCGATATTGTTGCGGTGGTCACTGACAATCAGGGCGTTGGCGGCCGCCACGCCGGCAAGATGCCCGTATTTGGCCACCAACGGACGCAGGATGGGAACCAGTTCCAGGGCATTGGCATTGTTGACCGGGATAACCCGGGTTATGAGCTGCTCGCTGGGCGTTTCTTCAAAGCGGGTGAGGTCCTCGGCGTTCTGCTTGGCATCCACCTGCTGGATAACCTTGATCACCTCCTCCCCGGGAATGGCGGTGAAACCATGCACCTGCAGTACCGCCAGGAACAGGTCATAGATCTCGTCCTTGTTCATCGGGGCACTGGACAGGACCGTCACCTTGCCCTTGACCCTGGGATCCACCACAAAGCTGTAACCGGTGATGTCGGCGACCTGCGTGACAAAGGCGCGGATATCCGCATCCTTGAGGTTCAGCCGCCAAGTACCTTCCTGCGCCTGGGCCGCGGTCATCAGTGGCAGCAGCAGGGCCAGTACCAGGGCCCGAAAAAGAGGTGTGGTGAGCTTAATCATGCAACGATCGCGTCCTGTATCGATGAGAAGCCTTGCGAAGCCCCTGGATGAACCCCGGGTGACTTCAGGTCTGGCAGAAGGCACCCCGGTAAGTTCCAGAAACACTATGGCTTTCTGATTGTCTTTCGGGGACACCGCCCCCCGATTATTCCTTACATGGAGCCTTGGCCGGCTCCCCTGTCTGTATTGTGGCGACTACTGTGGCAACGCGTAGGTTACCGTGAAACGGGCGCCATCCCGTTCGACTTCCACCTGCAACTGACTTTCGGAACGCAGTGTTTCCAGTAGTTGCCGGTCCTGTTCCAGGTCACCCAACTGATAGCCATTGATGGCCGTGATGACATCGCCCTCGCGCAGGTTCACCGCCCGCAGCATGGCGTTGGAGCCGTCGAACACGTAGCCCTGTGAGCCGCCATCCTCCACCGGCTGGAGGCCAAATGCAAGTAACGCGTTCGCACCTTCGCTCGCAAGTCGTTCCTGAGCCTGGTCCAGGAAATCCCCCGATGTATCACCGGAATCCGACTCCGGCTCCATGGCGGCGATGGCCGGTCCTTCGCTGTCTTCGTCGAAGGCCAGGGACTCCAGCGCACCCTGGCGACGGATCAGTATACGCCCGGGTTCCACCTCCACAAGCTCGGCATTACCCGGGATGATCTCACCCACTCGATAATGGGCAGTAATGTTACCCCCGCTTGTCACTATAGCACCGGAGTTCTCAGGCCGCTCCGCAACCATCACCCCCTCCAGGGTCAGTCGCAAGCGGGTTTCCGGGGCATTGCGGCGCACCGCCTCCGGCACCGGCTGATTGCCGGCAGTCTGACCGAACAGCTCCATACTGCCCAGCGGGGCACTCACCCGGGCCGCTCCGCTGCCTGCGGGCGCTCCATTCTGATAGAGCGATACCACCGATTGCTCATCCCACGCCAGGAACCAGGTGAGCCAGGCCGCGCCCACCGCAACGTGGACCACCAGTCCTACCATTAACAGGTTACCCAACCAGCGGGGCAGCCAGGCCGGCACCGTGACCGAGGATCGCCTGGCCATCAGAGCCGACCTCCCGGCACCAGGGGTTGCTGCACCTGAAAGATCACATCGCCGGGCGCGGCCGATGCCGACCATTGTTGTCCGGCAAGGTCGACCATGCGTTTATACACACGAATTCCCATCATGCCATCAAAGCCGATGGTGGCATCGGCGGCCGGTTCTGCCTTCCCCTCCTCGGCAATCGCCAGCAAAACGCCCTGGGTCGTGTCCGCCAGCGTGGCCTGCATGGGCGGGAATACCGTGGTCTGGACACTGCCCCCCATGGGCCAGCTCACCTGGCCACCCGGCCATCGGCCAAGGCCGGTGGCACTCTCCAGACGGCCGTCGCTGGCGGCAATTCGCAAACGCTCGATAATCACATCCCCTTCCAGCAGGGCGCCACCGCTCTGCCGGATCAACTCCTCGAACTCCGCCACATGGATGCGACCGGTGGCGTCCACCACCAGGGAGGAAGGCCACCCCAGAAGCAATCCGCCCCGGACACGGGATTCCCCGGTTTCAGCGGTAAAGGCCACGGGCTGTCGCAGGCCCGCAATATCCGGCCAGGACAGGTCCCAGGCGACTCTCATGGGGTGACGCTGCACGTCCAGCCGCGCTGCCCCCTGCCAGAGCGTGCCGGATACCCGCTGCACCTGCACTCCCGGCGGCAATCCGACACTGGCGGACACCTGCGACCAGACCCAGCCAGCGGGCATCCACACCACCAGGGCCACGAGGTAGATCACCACCGCCAGCAACACCAGCAGGATGACCTTCATGGGCCTGAGGAAAGAACGTTCGGGTAAGTCTTTCATCTAGGGTCGGACACCATTATCGACGTTGCAGCATCAGCCAGCCTGGCGACTTGGCCAAACTTCGCGCGTTTCCTGAATTATGGCAAGAACCTGCGATGACTTTGTGACATTGCTTCACAGGTTTCGGGCCGGTGGGCAGATTCTACGTGACCTGCACCCCGATTTGAAAATACCACAGAAACAAAAAACCCCGCCGGGATTTCTCCCGTGCGGGGTTTCATGGGCGGAGTCAGTACCCGGAGGTACTGCTCCGTCAGGCAACCAGGGGCATTACATCATGCCGCCCATACCGCCCATACCACCCATGTCCGGCATACCACCGCCGCCGGCGCCTTCCTCTTCCGGCTCGTCGGCAACCATCGCCTCGGTGGTGATGATCAGGGACGCAACGGAAGCGGCTGCCTGCAGCGCGGAACGGGTGACCTTGGCAGGATCCAGGATACCCATCTCCAGCATGTCGCCGTATTCCTCGGTGGCGGCGTTGTACCCAAAGGCGCCTTCACCTTCACGCACCTTGGCCACGACCACGGAAGACTCACCACCAGCGTTGAAGACAATCTGGCGCAGGGGGGCTTCCATGGCACGACGGAGGATGTTGACGCCCATCTTCTGCTCTTCGTTGATAGCATTAACCTTGTCCAGGGCCGCAATGGCACGGATCAGGGTCACACCACCACCCGGTACGATGCCTTCCTCAACCGCAGCGCGGGTGGAGTGCAGGGCATCCTCAACACGGGCCTTCTTCTCTTTCATTTCCACTTCGGAACCGGCGCCAACCTTGATCACGGCGACACCACCGGCCAGCTTGGCAACGCGTTCCTGCAGCTTCTCCTTGTCGTAGTCGGAGGAGCTGTCCTCGATCTGCTTGCGGATCTGCTCGACGCGGGCCTCGATGTCGGCCTCGGCACCGGCGCCACCGATCAGGGTGGTGTTTTCCTTGGTAACGTTGACACGCTTGGCGGTGCCCAGGTCATCCAGGGTGGTGTTCTCCAGGGTCAGACCCACTTCCTCGGAGATCACGGTACCACCGGTCAGGATGGCGATGTCCTGCAGCATTTCCTTGCGACGGTCACCAAAGCCGGGCGCCTTCACGGCGTTGACCTTGACGATACCGCGCATGTTGTTCACCACCAGGGTTGCCAGGGCTTCGCCCTCGATGTCCTCGGCGATGATCTGCAGCGGCTTGCCAGCCTTGGCCACGGCTTCCAGTACCGGCAGCAGTTCGCGGATGTTGGAGATCTTTTTATCCACCAGCAGGATGTACGGATCTTCCAGCTCGGCGGACATGTTGTCCTGGTTGTTGATGAAGTACGGGCTCAGGTAACCGCGGTCGAACTGCATGCCTTCAACCACGTCCAGCTCGTCTTCCAGGCCACGGCCTTCCTCAACGGTGATGACGCCTTCCTTACCCACTTTCTCCATCGCATCGGCGATGATCTTGCCAATGGTCTCGTCGCCGTTTGCGGAAATGGTGCCGACCTGGGCGATGTTGTGGCTGGTGTCGCAGGGCTTGGCCATTTCACGGATGGCCTTGACGGCCTCGGTGGTAGCCTTGTCGATGCCACGCTTGAGGTCCATCGGGTTCATGCCGGCGGTAACGGCCTTGATGCCCTCGTTAACGATGGACTGGGCCAGTACGGTCGCGGTGGTGGTACCATCACCGGCGGTGTCATTGGCCTGGGAAGCCACTTCCTTCACCATCTGGGCGCCCATGTTCTCGAACTTGTCTTTCAGCTCGATTTCCTTGGCCACGGACACGCCGTCCTTGGTCACGGTCGGCGCGCCGAAGGACTTGTCCAGTACCACGTTACGGCCTTTCGGGCCCAGGGTTACCCTTACGGCGTCCGCCAGGGTGTTGACGCCCGCAACCATGCGCTTACGCGCGCTGTCACCGAATTTAACGTCTTTAGCTGCCATAGTCTTCTATTCCTGTTCGTTTAAACCAATCGTCTGTCGTGTTCAGCAAACAATCAGGTTGAATGCGTTATCCGGTTGCTGCAGGCGGTCAGCCTTCGAGCACACCGTAGATTTCGTTCTCGCTCATGATCAGCAGTTCTTCACCGTCGATCTTCACGGTGTTACCCGCAAACTGACCGAATACCACGGTGTCACCTTCCTTGACCGCCAGTGAGCGGGTCTCGCCGTTGTCGAGAATCCGGCCGTTGCCTACAGCCACAACCTCGCCCTGGGAGGGTTTTTCCTTGGCGTTGCCCGGAAGCACGATGCCACCGGCGGTTTTCTCTTCTTCTTCCTTACGGCGTACGACAACACGGTCGTGAAGCGGACGAATTTTCATTGCTCGGTTTCTCCAATGTCAGATTGTCTTTGGCAATGACGCTGCGTTAAAAGCCGGGGCAGTTAACTCCCTGTTTTTGCAGATGGTTATCTGCCCACAGCGAACTGGTGTGACCTAAATGGGGGTGGCGGTTTGGTTTTCAACACCCCGGGTGAAAAATTTTTACTTTTTTTCGATGTGGTCGCGGTCTCTGCTGGTTTCATCCCGATAGTCGCCCTCGATAATCTCATCGTCCGGACCACGCCGGCGTCCGAAGGGATCGGTACCACCAAACGGATCACCACCACCGGACGACCAGTAGAAACCACCGCCCTGCCCCCGGACCACCAGACGCTTCATGGCCTGGGCAACAAACCAGTGACGGGATCCGGGAATCAGGCACAGAAATCCGATGGTGTCGGTAATAAAGCCGGGGGTCAGCAGCAGGGCACCGCCCACCGCCAGGATCAGCCCTTCAGCCACCTCTTTGGCAGGCAGCTCACCGCTGTTGAGCCGCTGATTGGCCCGCGTCAGGGTGGCCAGTCCCTGCTGCTTGAGCAGGGCCGCGCCAATGACCGCGGTCAGCAGGACCAGGCCCACGGTACTGAGGGCCCCGATGATGGTTCCCACCTTGATAAGCACCACCATCTCGAGGATGGGCAGCACGATGAACAGAAACACGAATACCGGCAACGGATGCCTCCCGGGGCCTTCCCCACTGTGACTGTCAGACCGGAGCAACCTGGCCTGGTTCTTCTGTATCCTGCTGAAAGCCGGTAGCCCGGATTCCACGCTTCCATTACCATCTGGGCAAAGCTGAAAACTTCAAGGCCGGGAGGGTTGGCCAGAACGTGAGTTTCCAGTCATCCGGCATACATCCCCTCTCCCCTTGCGGGAGAGGGCCAGGGAGAGGGGAAGCGGCCGAAGGGCGCCAGAACACAAACCGGGGAGGTAACCTCTTCCCCCTCTCCCCACCCCCTCTTCGGGGCTACACAGGCGCAAACCGCCAACATGGGTAACAAACGACAGGACCTATAACACCGTGGAACCCACACGCGAACAGAGAATATGGCAGGTGGTACTGGCCATTCCCCAAGGCCGGGTGGCCAGTTATGGCCAGGTGGCGGACATGGCGGGACTGGGCCGCCAGGCCCGGTTCGTGGGCCGTGCCCTGGGCATGCTGCCGGAAGGTCATTCGGTGCCCTGGTTCCGGGTGATCCGCAATACCGGCCAGATCGCCTTTCCCGACGGTTCGGATACGTTCATCCGTCAGAAAACCCTGCTGGAGCAGGAAGGCGTGGATGTGGTCAACGGCCGGGTATCGATGCAGCGGTTTCGCTGGCGGCCCTGAAGATCAGGCAACGTAGCCCGGTCAGGCCTCCCCCGGCGTCTCCTTGTCCGGCGCTCTCTGATCCAGTATCCGGCCCTTTTTCATAATGTAGAGCACCAGCAGGATAGCGGGCACGCCCATCAGCCCTGCCAGCAGGAAGAACTCGGCATACCCGAAGTCCGCCACCACAATGCCGGAGAACCCCCCCAGGAACTTGCCCGGCAGGGTCATCAGGGAACTGAAGAGCGCGTACTGCGTGGCCGTGAAGGAGGCACTGGTCATACTGGACAACCAGGCGATCAGGGCCACATTGGCGATGCCACCGCTAAGGTTATCCGCACTTACCACCACCGCCAGGGTCATCAGATCCGGTGGCATCTGGGCCAGCCAGACGAACAGCAGGTTGGTGGCAGCGGTCATCACCGCCCCAATCAGCAGGATGGGTCTCACGCCGAAACGCACCACCAGCACGCCCCCGACCATGGAACCGACAATGGTCATGAAGAACCCGAAGATCTTGGTGACATCCGCCACCTGGGTCTTGGAGAACCCCATGAAATCCAGGTAGAAGGGATTGGCCATCACGCCCATGGCGATGTCCGAGATGCGGTAGACGGCCACGGTGATCAGGATGATCAGGGCCAATTCCCGGTAGCGACGGAAAAAGTCCATGAACGGCCCTGCCACTGCGGCGGAGAACCAGCCGGCCATCCTCGCCAGCCTCAGTGGAAGGTGCCCCCGCTTGGCCGCTTCCCGTTCGATCTGGTGCGCAATGTCCGCCGCGACGGCGAAATGGTTGACCACGGGCTCCCGGACCACCAGCACGGTGACGGCACCGACACCCATCAGCAGCGCCATGACCTGGTAGGACACGGTCCAGGACCAGTACTCGGCCAGGTACAGCGCCCCGGCTCCGGCCACCAACAATGCCAGCCGATAGCCGAAGATGTAGGTGGAGGCCAGCGCCGCCTGGAGGCGGTCCTCGGCAATTTCGATACGGTAGGCATCAATGGCCACATCCTGGGTAGCCGATGAGAAGGCCACCAGCAGGCCACACAGGGCCATCATTTCCGGGGCAGCCAGTGGGTCCACGGTGGCCATCAGGAACAGGCCGGTGGCGATACCCCCCTGGGCCAGCAGTATCCAGCTCCGGCGTTTGCCCAGCAGGCGATCCAGCAGCGGCAGCCTGACCCGATCCACCACCGGGGCCCACAACACCTTGATGGAATAGGTAATACCAAGCCAGCTAAAGAAGCCGATGGTGGCGGTTTCCACGCCCACATCCGCCAGCCGGGCGTTGAGGGTGGAGAACACCAGCAGGAATGGCAGACCGGCGGAAAACCCCAGGAACAGCAGCGCCACCACCTGCCAGCGGGAGTATATCTCCACCACCTCCCGCAACCAGGGCCAGCCGATGGCATAGCGCTCTACCACCCACTGCCAGAGCGAGACAAGTTTCGACCGCAGCCATAACACGTTGAACCTGGAAGAGATGGTAGTGCTCCGTTCAGTCGCGGAAGTTGTTGAACTGCAGCGGCAGGTCGAGATCCGATTCCTTCAGCATGGCGATCACCCCCTGCAGGTCGTCCCGCTTCTTGCCGGTCACCCGCACCTTGTCACCCTGGATGCTGGCCTGGACCTTCATCTTGGCATCCTTGATCATCTTGACGATCTTCTTGCCTTGGTCGGTCTCGATGCCCTGGCGCAGCTTCAGGTGCTTGCGGACCAGCTTGCCGGCCTTGCTCTCGCCGTCGTCATCGATGGCCCGGGTGTCAATATTGCGCTTGGCGAAGGCCATCCTCAGCATGTCCAGCAACTGTTCCACCTGGAATTCCTGCTCGGCGCTGAGGGTAATGGACTGGTCGTCCAGCTCGATATCCGCCTCCACATTCTTGAAATCCCAGCGGTTACCCAGCTCCCGTTTGGCCTGGTCAACGGCGTTGGTGACTTCATGCATGTCGATTTCGGACACAATATCAAAGGAAGGCATGGTGTTGGGTCTCCATAAACAGAATCCCGGCGGAACGGGGCGGACACGAAAGCACGATAGCATAGCGATAAACGCCTTCCACATCGAGTGCGGAAACCGTTGGACATCCGTCGGTAAACGCGACAGCAGAGGGAAACACCCGGTAACAGACAATCACACAAGGCCAACAGACAGGACGACGGGCGGGCAGTATTCTGGGCACGTGGATCGGGGAGTTGTGCAGTATCCCTGGCAGTATCCACCCCCAACGGTGAGGGGTTCAGGCAGTACCCTCACCGGCTTTTTGGGACCAGTTGTGTTGTTTCAGGCAGTTTCGATCTTTCCTTGTTTGTTGTTATGGGGCCGGCTTCGCAGTACGAAGCCGGCCTTTTTTTGTTTTAACGTTCGTCAATGCCGCCTCACTGCCGAATCTTCCCTCTCCCCTCGCGGGAGAGGGCCAGGGAGAGGGGGAGCGGACGAACGCCCGAGCTTGCCTGCTCCACCCTCTCCCCAACACCTCTCCCGTCAAGGGAGAGGGGCTTTAGTGCACCTCAGAGCTTCCGCCCCTTGCCGGCGGCAATCCGCAACCGCAGGGCGTTCAACTTGATAAAGCCTTCCGCGTCCTTCTGGTTGTAGGCGCCTTCGTCTTCCTCGAAGGTGGCGATCTTCTCGTCGAACAGCGAGTCGTCGGACTTGCGGCCCACCACATCCACGTTGCCCTTGTAGAGCTTCAGACGCACGGTGCCGTTGACGTACTCCTGGGTCTTGTCGATCAGTGCCTGCAGGGCCTCACGCTCCGGTGACCACCAGTAGCCGTTGTAGATCACCTCCGCGTAGCGGGGCATGATGTTGTCCTTCAGGTGGGCAACCTCACGGTCCAGGGTGATGGACTCGATGGCACGGTGGGCGCGCAGCATGATGGTGCCGCCCGGGGTCTCGTAGCAGCCACGGGACTTCATGCCCACGTAGCGGTTCTCGACGATGTCGATACGACCGATACCGTTGGCGCCGCCCACCTTGTTCAGGTGCTCCAGCACCTCGTGGGGCTTCATGGCCTGACCGTCGATGGCGACGATATCACCCTTCTCGTAGGTCACCTCGATGTAAGTAGGCTGGTCCGGGGCGGCTTCCGGTGAAACGCTCCAGCGCCACATGTCTTCCTCGGCCTCGGCCCAGGGATCTTCCAGGTTGATGCCTTCGTAGGAAATGTGCAGCAGGTTCGCGTCCATGGAGTACGGGCTCTTGCCCTTCTTTCTCTCCACCGGGATATTGCGCTCGTCACAATAGGCCATGAGCTTTTCCCGGGAGTTCAGGTCCCACTCACGCCAGGGAGCGATCACCTTCACGCCGGGCTTGAGAGCGTAGGCACCCAGCTCGAACCGCACCTGGTCGTTGCCCTTGCCGGTGGCACCGTGGGAGATGGCATCGGCGCCGGTCTCGTTGGCGATCTCGATCAGGCGACGGGAGATCAGTGGGCGGGCAATGGAGGTACCCAGCAGGTACTCACCTTCGTAGATGGTGTTGGCGCGGAACATGGGGAACACATAGTCACGCACGTACTCCTCACGCAGGTCCTCAATGTAGATTTCCTTCACGCCCAGGGCTTTGGCCTTCTCACGAGCCGGTTCCACCTCTTCGCCCTGGCCGATGTCAGCGGTGAAGGTCACCACCTCACAGTCGTAGGTGTCCTGCAACCAGCGGACGATCACGGATGTATCCAGACCACCGGAATAGGCCAGCACCACCTTCTTGATATCAGACATGCCCTTGCTCCTGCGATTCGAAAAACGGACGACGGCCCCAAACAGGCGGTAAAACCGGCCTTCAGGCCCGTGTCGGGTTCAGAAAATAAGGGCGTTATTGTACGGGAGTACGGGGGGAATGGCTATCGGGAGGGTTTGGCGCGAAGTGCGCGAGTGGCTATACAGGAAAAAAGTTTTGCCACGGAATCCACGGAAGAACTCGGAAAAAAGATGACGAAATACGCGTTCTTTCGCCGTTAATCTTATTTATTCCGTGTTCTTACGTGGATTCCATGGCCAAAAAATCAGCCGGTGGCCTGGGCCTGCTGGCTGGATACTTCCTCACGAATACCATCCCAGCCGTCCTTCACGGAGCGCAGCAGGTTGGCCACTTCGTCCAGTTTGGCCACGTCATTCTTTGCACTGGCTTCCAGCAGGGTTCGCTCCATGTAGTCATAGAGAGCCTCCAGGCGCAGGGCTAGTTCGCCGCCCTTCTCGAAGTCCAGGAAGCTGCGCAGACCGCCGACAATCTCGATGGCCTTGTTGATCAACTGGGCCTTGGCGCCGTAATCCTTTTGCTGGATCTTCGCCTTCGCCATGTTGATGCGCTCAAGCGCCCCGTTGTACAGCAGCTGGATCAGCTTGTGGGGGTCCGCATCGGTGATGCTGGTCTGGGTGTTTACGCGCTGATAGGCCTGTAAACCGTTCATAATCTACCTCTCAGTTCACCGGTGTTCCGGTTGTGCCGTGTTGGCTGGCCATGCCACTAGCATAGCCTCAATCGTGTTTTCAGCTATCGCTGCTGCTGTTCGGCGCCAGGGCTGCCAGCTGCTGACTGACATAGTCCCGGGTGCTGTTGAGTTGTGAAATCAGCGAATCCGCCGCGCTGAACTGGCTGACCAGCCGCTCCCGGTAGGCCGTGATGCGCTCTTCCAGCCGCACCTGGCTTTCCTGGATCTGTTCCAATTCCCTGTTCAGGCCGTCAGTACGGGCTTCGATGGCACCATCAGCACCCACCATATTGGTGACCATGTCCACCGTGCGCTCGGCAACGCCTTCAACAAAGGTAATGGAACCGCGGTTGCCGGTTTCCTCACCCAGGATTCTTACCTGCAGCCCGGAGGCATCACCACTACCACTGCCCAGATAAAGCACCTGGCCATCACCTTCGGCCACTTGCCCATCAATGGTTCCAGCCACATCCAGGCCGGCGGTTCCGTTTGCCACGGAGAGCCCCATGACACTACCACCCTCCGCGGACGTAACATTCACACTGGATTCGGAACCGTATTTGCCAGACGTGAACCTCAGCTTGTTATCCGCACCCAGCTCCACCTGCACCGACTCACCGGAGCCCAGGCCGAGGTTAACGCCGCTATCCAGCTGCGCCTGAATATCCTCCACCACGGCCTGCGCTGAAATATCGGTGCCATGGGTTAGCTTTATATTCGTTGACAGCTCGCCGTTAATCTCCAGAGTAAATTCATCATTGCTGTCATCCACCGTAACCGTATTGGCTATGGCAGAGTCAGCCACCAGCGTGCCCTGCGTCGCCGCCTGGGTCACATTAATCGCATACTCACCAGGCTGTGTGGTCGTTCCACTGCGTACAAACTCCACCTGACTGTCGGAGGTACGGCCCTGTTCGGCAAATAACGCGGTGACGTCGTCCGGGTTGCTTGCCAATTGTTCCTTGAAGGCTTCCCGGTCAAACTCCAGACCGCCGGTTTCCCAATCGGTGGTGATACCAACATCCGCCAAACTTCGCACGCTGGCGTCCTCCATTCCCGGCACTACCCGGGTCAGGATCTGGCGCAACTGGTTCTGGATGTTTCGAACGGTGGAGTCGCCGGTCAGCAGGCTGCCGGTACCAGCCTCGGCGTTAAAGCCTGCGAGGCTATCAATAGTGGACTGCAGGCCATTGAACTTGTCGACAAAGCCCTGAACCCGGTCGGCCACCGCATCCAGATCCTGGTCCACCTTGATGGTGGAGGTACCCTCAGCCTTGATATCGAAGGTAAGCCCGTCAATCACATTCTCGAAGGTATTGGTGGACCGGGTCACCTCGATACCGTTGATGCTCATAACCGCATCGCTGGCGGCTATGGTTTCTGTCAGACCGGCGTCCGCATCCATCCCGGAATTAAAGGCAAACCGGGAGAGACCCTGATTGTCGGTATTCGTACCACCATTGTCATCGGACACGGAAATACTCACCGCGTTGGCAGTGCCAGTGTCATCGGCAGACAGCACCAGCTGGTAACCACTACCGGTATCAATGACGCCAGCAGAGACCCCTGCATCAGATTCGTTGATGGCGTTGGCCAGCCCTTGAAGAGTGTCGTTGCTGCTGTCGATGGTGATGCTGGTGTTCTTTTCACCCACAGATAATTCAAGAGTGCCCTGCCCCACACTGGTCGTGTCCCTGTCGTCGAACACCGCTTGCGATGCCAGGGCCTGGGCAGAAGCAAGACTGGTCACTTCAACACTATAGGTACCGCGACTGGCCTTCGTAGCATCCACCGACACACCAATGTCTTCATTGCTGGAGGAGGCAGAAAATGCCTTCAGATTATCCGGCGAGCTCAATTGGCGCATGGGCAGGCGCAGCTCGGTGACTGCGCTGCGCAACTTGCCATAGGCAGACAGCAGGGCTTCCGCCTGCTCGGTTTTCTGGGTCAGCCGGGTTTCGGTGGGCTTGCGCTCCGCCGCGACCAACTGGTCCACCAGGTCCGAATTCAGGACCCCGGAACCAATACCTAACGATGATATACCAGCCATAACTCTGCCTCCTCAAGGGGGCTCAATTCGCTACTGTTCAGTTTATCGGCAGAGGGCGGCAAAACTTTGCCTCTTTTTCCCGAATCCGGGTACCGATTTGTAACAGCCTGTAACAACTTCTTTTTAGCCACGGAAGAACACGGAAAAAAGATGAAAAAGAACAAATTGGCAATGATGAAAACACCGATGCCCGTTCAGACAGTTCTTTCTTCACTCACCGTTCGAATCCGTGTTCATTCATTTCATTTTTCCGTGTTCTTCCGTGGATTCCGTGGCCAATCAATCGTTTCCGCGGCCACCTTCCTGAACGCAGAACACCGCCGGACCCGTGGAGGTGCGGCGGTGCTGAAATACCGTTGCTTATATCAGGCCAAAAGCGGCAAGCTTTTACACCTTGATGTTCAACAACGTCAGCGGTTCGTCCTGCTGCAAGTTTTCTGCCAACCTCAGGGCAACTTCATCCGGAATCTGGCGAATCACTTCCTGGGTCTCCTGATCCACCACCTTCACGATGGTCTGACCCGCTTCATTATCCACCTCGAACTGCAGGTCCCGCTGAACGGTCTGTACAAAGTCGTTCAGCTGGGTAACAGCCTCGCCCAGTTGCTCACGCTGATCCTCGTTACGCGCCTGCAGCCTTTCGGCTTTGGACGGCTCACTGGACTGTTCGGTTGAACGAGCCTGCGCCGTACTGCCTGCGGATGACGATGCCAGGTCGGAGGCATTCCTGCCTTCGGCCTGAGATGACGACAGTGCCCTCACCGGCGCCTGATCACTGGCGCGTACCAGCTTCAGGTTCGGATTGTTCAGGTTAACGTCATTCATAGCTTTACCTCGCTATCCTCAGACGGCGTAAAACCGGAGCCCGAAGGCTCCGGTTGTTACCGTCAGTCAACCCCTTACTGCAGGAGGGACAGAACCTGCTGCGGCCGGGCGTTAGCCTGGGCCAGTACGGAGATACCGGCCTGCTGCAGCACCTGGGACTTGGAGAGCTTCGCGGTTTCTGCGGCGAAGTCGGCGTCCAGGATACGGCTATTTGAAGCGCTCAGGTTTTCTGAGGTTGAAGCAATGTTTGAGATGGTAGATTCAAAACGGTTTTGAACCGCACCCAAATCCGCTCTTGAGGAGTTGACTGATGTAAGTGCTGCATCTACTGCTGTCAACGCTGCATTTGCACCAGATACTGTCGAAACATCCACATCAGCCAAGGCAGTCCCTGTTGATGCAATAGTTTCGCTTGCAGAGAAACCAGCCGTAACCATGGCGGCATCAAAATCCATTGAGCCAGAAACGCCCTCAGGAGCGACATACGTCATCTCAACGGACGAGGCCTCGAGAGTGCCATCTGCGGCCAGGCCGTAATCCGCTGCATCACCAGTACCCCCGCCTGAAAACCCAATTTCAATATTTCGCCCGTCTGCTGCAATTAAGTCAACCGCGTTGCCATTCTGTTCGGCACGCACACCCGTTACCGAGGATTCAGCGTTAATGGCTTCGATGGCAGCGTTGATATTGCCCTGCGCGTCTGCAGTGTTGGTCAAATTAATGGTTGTACCATTGAGCGTCAGGGTGTCCGCATCATCCGCAGCACCGGTTACGTTGGCTGTCTGCCCAGCCACCGTGTTTTCTTTGGCAGTTGCTTGCAGCCCATCGATGCCGGAAGAGTTTAGTGCGGACGCCAGAGCTTTCGCGTCATCTGCTACATCGCCCAACTGAACGGTAGCACCGTCAACATCTACGGTTTTAGTAGACGCAGTCTGGTTGGCAGTAATGGCAACGGTTGAATTGAAACCTTGATAGGTACCTAGGTCGGTAGTACGAGCACTGGCAATTTCATCAATGCCAATGGTTTGCCCAACATTGGCACCAACCTGAAATTCTTTTGCTACGAAATCACCATCAAGCAGCTTCGTACCGTTGAAGTCAGTTTGCGAAGCGACGCGGTCAATTTCTTCGATTCGCGCCTCGACTTCGGCTTGGAGAGCTGCTCGGTCAGACGCACTGTTAGTGGCGTTTGCCGACTGAACAGACAGATCGCGAATACGCTGCAGGTTGTTGGTGATCTCATCCAGAGCGCCTTCCGCCGTTTGCGCCAAAGAAATACCGTCATTAGCGTTACGCTGCGCAACACCCAATCCATTGATCTGAGACTGGAAACGAGTCGATATAGCCAGACCGGCCGCATCGTCTTTCGCAGAATTAATACGAAGACCAGAAGACAAACGTTCCAGCGCCTGATCATTCATTTTCTGAGAGTTACCCAGCTGATTCTGAGCAGACAGTGATGCAACGTTAGTGTTAATACCGAGAGCCATTATGCTTCTCCTTCGACCTATGTCGTTATTTCATGGAAAAGGTCTGGCGCCCGTTCTCGTTGGGTTGGGAGCGCCGCCCTGTTGCAATGCTTAACGGCGCCCTGGTGAGTTCCTTTAGAAAAAATTTCAGGGGTTTTGTAAAGGAATGTTACACACCCCATTGTCCTGCTGAATAATCACTATTCATTGAAGATAGCGCCTTCACTGGGAATCTGTGGGCCACCCTCCTGCCCCAGCCAGTAGCGGTGACCCGGCGGCACCTGGCCATCCTCAGGACAGAGAAGGCGCTGGAGCCTCTGCGCGCTGTTCTCATCACCCACTTCCTTTAATCGCGCAATAAGACTCTGGTGTGAAGCCTGAACCAGCAGGACCCGTTCCATCAGAGACAGGAAAGCGTTCAGGTACAGCCGCAGGGCTTTCGAGTTTCGGTTGGTGCCGTATTTGCCGTTCGGGTCTGGCAAGTCGAACCCAGGTTCCTGACCTTCGGCAACGCCTATTGCAGCCACCAACGGGTCCAGCAGTGCATTCCGATAGCCCTGCCTCGACTCCTGTTTCTCGTCCCCATAGCGATCACGCATAACATTGGGAAAATACACCCGGCCCTGATCAACCAGAACCGATAGTGAAATCGCCAGTTCCTCAGATTGAACAATGGCCGCTGCATGATCCAGACGTTCAAAGATGGGGGCTGGCACCCTGGAATGAGGCCCCACTTGGTTGGATGGATGGAAGACGCGACCGGATGGGTCAGGAAAAGATCGTTAAACGGTTCAACGGCTGAACTATTCCGGCATCAAATCATCAAGGCGGTCCAGTAAACCCTGGAGGTTTTCCTCCACCACACCTCACACGATCACCGGGTCTACAACGGCATATCCATGGATAAGCATGTTTCTGAACCCAATCATTTTCTGATAGTCCGGAATCGATTCCCCCACTTCCGGGAACGCCTTGCAAAGCTTGTTCAACGCTTCGCCGATAATCTCGAACTGACGCTCCGTCGCTGATTGCAGAAGCTCATCATTCAGATAGTCCTGCTCATCCTTGTTCGCGGTGAAGCACTGAATCTTCAGAGCCGCCTCCCGGATGTCATAGAGGTATTTCAGAGCCTCAGTCTGCATAAAGAAGCCTCTGGCCAGCCAGGACAGAATCGCGGAAATAAGGATTGGTCAAAGAGGCCTTCGTGACCAGGTCAACAGGCCGATCAAACAACGCTTCAATATCCTGCTTCAGGCCGAAGAAGGCAGCCGCCTTCTCGCGGGCGCTCAGGTGGCCTTCAAACGTAACAAGAAAATCCAGATCACTGTCCGCACGAAAACGCCCCGTAGTGGCTGAACCAAACACGGCAAGGTAGGTGACGCGGTGCTTCTTGCATAAAGCGTCAATATCATTCGCCTTGTGCTTCAGGATGTCAGGTATGGAGTCAATTACCATGGAGATTCTCCGGCCACCGGGTTTACTGGAAGCTTATCACAGGTTTGCCGGTATGAACGGGGCCAGGATGGCGCAACAGGAACAGACAGAACTAAACTAGGATAGACACCTTCCGATAAAGAACTAAACTAGGACACGATCAACTAGGACAGGACAGACACCTTCAGAGAAAACCTCCCCGGCCCCTCTGCATCCACACCGCGCCGCCCCCAAACACCTAAGATCCGACCTTTGACCTCGGAAAACCGCGATTTCAGGCCGTCCTCAGACATATTTCTCGCTTCTCAGGTACGGCGGCACCCTGGCGTATGCCAGTTGGTGTTCGTTCCTCGCGGCCCCCTCAAAGCCAAGCAGTGGTTTCAAGGATACCGGAAACCCTCTCATGAACTGCTGCTCCGTTTGCGACCGGATGGCCTCAGCCAGATCAAACCGTGGGGCGAGTCGTTCCTTTATGTGAGCATGGCGTATCGGAGACAGGTACCGCCCTCGCTCCGGTCAGAAGAGTAAAACCTCGATGCCTTTTCGTCGGACCAGATTCAGGAGCTTCAGTGATGCGCCGGCAGGCTTCTTTTCGCCCGTTTCCCACTTCTGAACTGTTGAAACGCTCACGTTCAGAATCGCGGCAAACACCGCCT
Organism: Marinobacter sp. OP 3.4; assembly: GCF_036224885.1. NCBI lineage: Bacteria > Pseudomonadati > Pseudomonadota > Gammaproteobacteria > Pseudomonadales > Marinobacteraceae > Marinobacter > Marinobacter sp. OP 3.4. The sequence continues at coordinate 45,614 of NZ_JAVVLT010000027.1, read as the reverse complement.
GGCTCATCTGCGCCTGTTGTCGAATCTGCTTGATATCGCTGGCCGGCAATAGAGTGTCGTCCGACTGGCACAATGCTTCATACTCTTTAAGCCGATGCTTGCTAATCAAGCGCGCCTTGCGGAGATCAGCAGCCGTGTTCTGAATTTCATCCAACAAGCGGGACCGCTGCTCAGTGGTTGCCATACTTAATCTCCGTCAATACTTCGGTTCGTAGAGCTTCACCCAGGCTCTGGTCGTCGAAGGAGAGAAAATCCCTCGCCAACTCCTGAAGGGCTCTGAGCTCTTTTTTCGAAACATTCGCTTTCTCGTTCTTGGCAAAAGCAAACAGGAAAAACCAGCGATCGCCATAATTGGTCGCAATAATCGTTCTGGCTCCACCCCTTTTGCCTTGCCCAGCTGTCGCCAGCCGCTTCTTTACCACGCCACTACCGAGATCTGCGTCAATCAGTCCGGCAGCCATCTCAGTAACCGCTTGGCGTAATACGTCGTCGGTCAGGTGATGTTTGCGCATCCAACGCGAGAACGCTCTTGTTCTGAAGATCCTTATCATGAACTAACTATATCACTGAGTGGCATACCGAGGAAGGTTCAATAGACAGAGCATTAATCTGAATGCCCGAAACATTGGCTGAAAAAGCGGCAATCCGTTTCCCTTTGCCGCGCCAGGTTCCTGGCAACCAACGCGCCAGCACCACCATGCCAATCCACAAAAAATTTATTTAAAACAGATCACTAACAACGCACACAAAAAACTGGCACACCCTTCGCTTAAGCTCCTGCAACACGGCAATTCAACGAATTTGCGCCGGCAATGGTTTCCGCTCTCGGGGCCATGCTCCGGCATCTCTGAGCAGGGAGAAGGGTTATGCCTCAGATCATCAACACCAATATTGCGTCGCTGAATGCGCAGCGCAACCTGAATGCATCACAGGGCGAAGCCAATACGGCTCTTGAGCGGCTGTCATCCGGTCTGCGGATCAACTCTGCCAAAGACGATGCTGCCGGCCTGGCTATTTCCACCCGATTCGAATCGCAGATCACCGGCCTGAACATGGCCCAGCGAAATGCCAATGACGGCATCTCTCTGGCCCAGACCGCTGAAGGGGCGCTGGATGAGGTGACCAAGAACCTGCAGCGGATTCGTGAGCTGGCGGTTCAGTCCGCCAACGCCACCAACAGCCTGTCCGACCGCCAGGCCCTGAACCAGGAAGTTCAGCAGCGGATTGCGGAAATTGATCGAATCGCCGCTCAAACCAGCTTTAACGGGCTGAAAGTGCTGGATGGCACCTTGGGCGAGCAGACCTTCCAGGTAGGAGCCAACTCCGGTGAGACCATCGGCGTCTCCGGGTTGGATGCCAAGGGGAATATGTTAGGTGGTGTACTTGCACAGACCAACGGATTCGCCAATTTCCCTGTTTCAGAGACTGAAGCCGTTTCGGACGTTAACGGCCTTGACTTCGGGACTTCAGATGTCGCTTTCGAAGGCACCATCAATGGAGAGCCAATCTCCGTCACCGCCGCCGGTTTTGCGGACGCCGGTGAACTGGCCGACGCCCTTAATACCCAGCTGTCCTCCAACTCAGAGTTTGACGGCATCCGCGTGGAAGCCGACGGTACCGATATCATCTGGAGCAACGGAACTGCCGGAGCGCTCGATGTAGAGGGGGCTTTTTATGACGCAACGGCTCAGACAGCGGTAACGGGAACTGATATCGATGACCTGGCAAATGGAGTTTCTTCAGAAGTCGGTGTCGACACGACCACCCTCAACAATCTTGGAGCGGGTGTCGAAATAACATTTGACTTGGATGATAACAACGGCACCACCGCGTCCGCCACGATTACTGTAGGACCAGGCGCCAACACTCCAGAGGACATCGCACAGGCGATTCAGGACCAGCTTCCGACCGGCTTTGAGGACTTGTCCGTCGAAGCCATTAATGATGATTTCGTGTTTACAAACAATGCCACTGACGGAACCGAGTTTGATATTGCGAACTTCTCGCTCACGGAGCAGGGCAATGCGGTAAATGCCCCTGGGGCCATTGAGGAAGGCTCAACCATTGCTTCCCGTTTCGCCTCGGGCAACGTTGACGACGCCCTGAATTTCGACGTGGAGGTCAACGGCACTGCTATCAACGTCGAGGAAGCGACCTCCCTTAACGATATCATTGCCCAGATCAATGCCCAGAGCGGCGAAACCGGTGTCAAAGCCAATCTGAACTCTGATAACGATGACATCATCTTTTCGTCACAGTTCGACGAACCTTTTGAGGTGAGCATTACTTCACCCCAGATTCTGGACGACGCCACACCCGCGGCGCCTGTCCAACTGGTGGACATCGAAACCGACGAAGACAATGTAGTCACCATGCGCCAGATCGATATTTCCACCCGGGATGGTTCGGAAGAGGCCCTGGTCGCAGTCGACTATGCCTTCGACAAGATCAACGGATTCCGGGCGGAACTCGGCGCCATTCAGAATCGTTTCGAGTCCACTATTGCAAACCTGGCGACCACGTCGGAGAACCTGTCCGCCTCCAACAGCCGCATCCGCGACGCTGACTTCGCAGCAGAAACGGCGGAACTGGCCCGCACCCAGGTACTGCAGCAGGCTGGCCTGTCGGTGCTGTCCCAGGCCAACGCCCGACCGCAGCAGGTGTTGCAGTTGCTGCAGGGTTAAACCTGAAAGCGGTACAGAAACGGTCGGCATTTGCCGGCCGTTTTTTGCTTTTACCTCCTGATCTTGCCAATCCCCCTTTCCTAAGCCAGACTATTGTAAGACTATTTCTTACATCGGAGGTCTGTCATGGCCCGCACCATTACCATCGACCCTGGCGCTGAGCTTACCGATTTCATTGCCACACTCGTGGAATCAGGCCGCTACAAAACCACCAGCGAGGTGATTCGCGCCGGTTTGCGTCTGTTACAGGAAGATCTTGCCGCTTCCAAGCTTGAGCAGCTCAGGCAACTCATTGAGGAAGGAGAACGAAGCGGTATCGCAAAAGAATGGAATGTGGATGAATTTCTCTCACGGATGAAGGCAACTGATGGCGAACAGGACGTTCAGGCTAGAACCGGCAGCTGATGCCGATCTGGTCAGCATTTTTCATTACACCTCCCAGAAATCGGGCCTCACAGACCATCCGGTTCGATCTCACATCATTTTTTACCGCCCGACGGACTGTGGCGTAATGGTCCTTCGCGTATTGCATAAAGCAATGGACTATCCCCGGCATTTCTAAAACTGGCACACCCTTCGCAACACCTCACAAAACACGGCAAAAAGCCGTCAAAACTGCAGATCCTTGCCGCCCCTTGCCGCGGCCCGGTTGATGAGGTGTTCCATGCAAGCACAACACAATGTTCAGGTTTCCGACTCCCGGAAAGCCGAGGTCGCCCGGCTGTTGCTGGAAGCCAACCAGGCCTATGGCGAGTCCAACCATCCACAGCGCCGCTACCTTGAGCGCCTGAGGGCCCGGCAGGCGTGCCGTGAGCTGTTGACCCGGGCGTTGGCCATGGAGCCGGACCACGCTGCCGGTATTGGCCTGCTTGGCCGGGTGGCCATGGACGAGGGCGAGCTGGACCGGGCGGCGGAGCTGTTTGAGCAGAGCCTGAAGATCCAGCCGGAGCAGCCCCAACAATACTGCAACCTGGGCTACTGGGCCCTGAAGGCGGAGCGTCCCGCCCGGGCGGAAGGCTACTTCCAGCAGGCCCTGGAGCTGGACCGGCAATCCGCCGCCGCTTTCTGCGGCGTGGCCCATGCCAAACGGGAGCAGGGCCAGTTCGACGTGGCCTACCTGCATTACCGCAAGCTGATCCAGCTCGGCCTGGGCTGGCCTTCCGTTTACAGCGGGATGCTCAAGTGCGCGGCACGGATTGATGTCCACCAGGCGGATACGGACCTGGCGCTGGACGCCATTGCCCTGCTGCGCCGGGACGAGCTGCCCCACCAGGAGATTGGACGTTTCTGCGCCGCCATCCTGCGTCAGCAATATGACCTGGACAACCCCAATGCCGAAGTCTTCCTGGATGCCGCAGCGGAGGACGAGCTGTTGATCCTGGCCCTGGACCGGACGTTGATGCCGGACCCGGCCATTGAGGAACTGGTAACACTGCTACGCCGGGCCATCATTGCCGAGGTCGCCCAGACCGTCTCCCTGCGTGACGATTTACAGGTGCTGACCCTCGCCATCGCCCGCTATGTGGATCGCACCGGGTATGCCCTGGCCGCAGAAGCGGACGAGGAAAACCTCGTAGAGACGATCAATACCAGCATAACCGCCCAGCTCGCCATGGCGGAGCCCCTGGAAGCCCTGGTGGGCAGCGTGATGATCAGCACCATGTACGGTGCCCTGTTCCACCAGGACTTTGCAGCGCAGTTGGGCCAGTGGTCCCTGACCGATTGGCCCGCCGGCATGCAGCCGGTGATGGCCGCCAGCTATTATGACCGGGCCCTGGACGAGTCCATCAAGCAGAACTTCGAGGAAAAGACCGAGGAACTGACCCTGGCCCGTACCGACGTACCCCAGGCCTGGCCCAGCTGGAATCACCTCGCCTACCATGCTGAAACCAGCCTCAAGGCCATCATGACCCAGGAACTGGGCATGGATACCAGCGCCCTGCCCGGCACCCTGCGGATGATGATCTGCGGCGCCCAGTCCGGCCAGCGGGCGCTGGAACTGGCCCACTACCTGGACGATGTGGAAATCATTGCGGTGGACGAGTCCCTGGCCAATGTGGCGACGGCTACCCGCCGGTGCGAGGAACTGGGGCTGAACAATATCGTCTTCTGGCCCTGGTCCGTGGCCCGTCGATTCGTGGCGGATGGCCACAAGGTCCACTGGATCGAGATGGGACGGCTGCCATCACCGGCCATGGGAGACCTGTCACTGGCCGCCCTGGTGAGCGACGCCGCGACCCAGGGTGCCGTGGTGCACATGCACACGGCGGTCGCCGAACAGACGAAGGGCGATGCCCAGATCCGCCAGCTTGTGGAGGCCCACAAGCTCCAGCCCACCCGCGACAATCTCCGCCGGCTCCGGCGCATGGCCCTGAACAACCGCCAGGATCCACTGTGGCAGGACCTGCTCCAGGAGGAAGACTTCTACGGCCTGGGTGGCTGCCGTGACCGTTGGTTCCGGCCCCAGGACATCAACCAGCTCAAGGACCTGATGGGGCTGGTGAGTAACGAGGTGGAATGGAAACTGCTGAAGGCCCGCGACCAGGACGGCCACAGCCTGGCCCTGGCACCGGTGGCCCGGCAGGTTCGTGCCGAGGCCCTGGGCAGCCAGGTGCAGAGCCTGGTCGGGCAGCCGCTGTCGGTCTACTTTGTGCGGAGGCGTTGAAGCCCTATCACGGAAATAGCGCCGAATATCCCTCTCCCCTGGCGGGAGAGGGGCTAAACCTCCGGATCCGGCGGCTTACATTCCCTCTCCCCACTGAGGGAGAGGGCCGGGGAGAGGGGGAGCGCCCGCCAGGGCGCCCGAAGCCAAGCTTGAGAGTTGGAGTCTCCCCCCTCTCCCCAACCCCCGCTCCGCGCCCCGGCCCTTGTCCATAGGCCAAGGGCGTTCAGGGGGACGAAGCGATGCTTCGCTTTACCCCCTTCACCCCTCCAGGGGAGAGGGGCTACTAACGTCCAGCCCCCAAATACCGGTCAATCAGAAATATGGCATGATCGATTCCCCATAGAGGTGCAGGTCCTCCAGGATCTGCATTTTCTCCGGGGGTAGATCAGGTGACTGAGCCAACCTCTGCAATTCCAGACCAAACGCCTCCATCGACAGCCAGCCCTTGCCCGGCTCCATCAAACGTTTCTGTCGGAAGCTCTCCCAACGCTCACGCTCCTCATCAATCAAGGTATCCGGGAAGTTACGGGCCCGGTAGCGGAACAGCATTTCCTGCAGGCGCGGGTCGTCGAAGCGTTCATTCACCTCCGCCAGCTGTTCCGGGGGCTGGCTGATGATCCAGTTGAGCCGCTTACGGTCGGTGTCGCCGATAAACCCGCCCGCATAGAGTTGCTCATCCGGGTCCGTCAGGTCACTTTCCGGCTGCTTGCCAAACGCCTCGGCAATCTTCTGTGGGAGCCCCTCCGCCGCCCGCAGGGTGGCCAGGTTTTGTCGCAGGGTGTCGCCGTCCAGTTCCAGTTGCTCCAGACGCTCCGGGCTGAGGCTCTTCAGCATGGTTCCCGGCGCCAGTACCGGGCACTTGTTCACCTGCACGCCCTTGAGCGGGAAGCGGGCGACGCCTTCTCCAAGCTCCGCCTGCGACGTAAACACCCGCTCACGGATTTCCTCCGCGGTGGCATTGATCAGCTCCGACGGATCCTCCCGCAGGTCGTAGACAATGACCTGATTCCTGTTGGTGGGATGCTCCGCCACCGGCGCCACCATGGCACAGCAGCCCCGGCTGGCGGGAAACTTCGAGGACACATGGAATACGGGCTTCATGGTAGCGGTGTCGAGCATGGCCCGGGCGGAGTGCTTGTCCTTGTTGTTGAGGACAAAATCGAACAGCTTCGGCTGTTTTTCCCGGATCAGCTTCGCCAGGGCAATGGTGGCTTCCACATCGGACATGGCATCGTGGGCCGCCTCATGGGCGATGCCGTTGGCGGCGGTCAGTTCCTCCAGCCGGAAGCTGGGGCTGCCGTCTTCCTTGCGTGGCCATTCGATACCTTCCGGGCGCAAGGCATAGGTCAGGCGAACCATGTCGATGATGTCCCAGCGGGAATTGCCGTTCTGCCACTCCCGGGCATAGGGATCCCGCAGGTTGCGGTAGAGGGTGTGGCGGGTGACCTCATCATCAAACCGCAGGCTGTTGTAGCCCACCGCACAGGTCCCCGGCTGGCTGAACGCCTCGTTGATCCTGGCGATGAATTCCGCCTCCGGAAGCCCGTTCTCCAGGGCCTTCTGGGGCGTAATGCCGGTGATCAGGCAGGCCTCGGGGTTGGGCAGGTAGTCGTCCGACGGCTTGCAATAGATGACCAGGGGGTCTTCGATAATATTGAGGTCGGCGTCAGTACGGACACCGGCAAACTGGGAGGGCCGGTCATGGATGGGGTCTGCGCCGAAGGTTTCGTAGTCATGCCAGTAGAAAGAGCGAATCACGCCTGGGCTCCGGATTGTCCATTCGAAGCACGCAGTGTACCAGTTTCCCCGAAGGGATCTGTAACCAGCAGGGCACCGACCATTCCTTTTGCCGCTCAGGTTTTGCAGGCTTTAACGGTTGATCGGTTATCTGACGATCAATTGCCTGTATCATATGCACATACTCCAGGCCGGTTCCACCCATGGTCACGGATCGGTCGAACAACCTCCATTCAGCCCTTGTGGCGAGCCTGATTTCCTATGCAAACCCGCATCCTCATCTGTGATGATTCGGCGATGGCCCGCAAGCAGATGGCCAGGGCCCTGCCCCAGGACTGGAACACCGAACTGCTGTACGCCGGCAATGGGCTCGAAGCGCTGGGCCTGATTCGCCAGGGCCAGGCCGACCTGTTGCTGTTGGACCTGAACATGCCGGACATGGATGGGTACCAGGTGCTTGAGGTGATCCGCCAGGAGGATCTGCCGGTGATGACCCTGGTGGTGTCCGGCGATATCCAGCCGGAAGCCCGTAAACGGGTGATCTCCCAGGGCGCCATCGACTTCCTGAAGAAACCGGTCAAACCTGCCCAGGTGGCCGCACTGCTGGAACAGTTCGGACTCTATCAGCCGAATCCCTCCGCCCCCCAACCTGATAGCCAGGGGGCTGGCGACGGAGCCCCGTTCAGCGTCGGCCTGTCCGACTTCCTGCAGGAGGTGGCCAATGTCGCCATGGGCCAGGCCGCCGACCTGCTGGCGCGACTGCTGGACACTTTCGTCCGGCTGCCGGTACCGAGGATCACCACGGTCTATCGCAGCGAACTGAGCATGGTGCTCACGGCATCGGCCCAGCAGCAGGACACCTATTCCGCCGTATGCCAGGGCTTTACCGGTGCCGGCCTGGCGGGGGAGGCATTGCTGCTGTTCTCGGACTCCAGCGTCAAGGACATGGCGCGCCTGCTCGGCTACGACGATGTCGACGCCGAAACCGTGGAGGTAGAGGTGCTGATGGATATGTCCAGCATCCTGTTCGGGGCCTTCCTGCGGGGTGTCGGGGAGCAGATGGACATCCACCTGGGCCTCGGTCAGCCCATGGTACTGGGCCGCCACCGCCGGGTGGACCATTTGGTGGAACACCACAACCGGCGCCAGGAAAAGCTGATGTGCGTGGAAATCCCCTACCGGCTGGAGGGTTACGATATCCGCTGCGACCTGCTGGTTTTCCTGACTGAGGAGTCCATTAACCAGCTTGAAACCAACCTGCCGTTCCTGGTGGGTGGCGAAGGAGAAGAATTATGAAGGGGCATCATGGCTGACGAATCCGAGGCAACCGGCTACCACGCCATGGTCACGCTGCTGGAATCCATCGAGGTGGGACTGGTTGTGATCGACCTTGATTACCGCGTCAAGGTCTGGAACGGTTTTATGGAAAACCACAGTGGTGTTACCTCAAGCCGTATCAAGGGCCAGGTGCTTTTTGACCTGTTTCCGGAGTTGCCCCGAAGCTGGCTCGAGCGCAAGGTGCAGTCTGTCGTCACCCTGAATACCCGCACCTTTACATCCTGGGAGCAGCGCCCGTACCTGTTCCAGTTCCGCAACACCCGGCCGGTGACCGGCACCGAAGAGTTCATGTTCCAGAACCTGACCATAAGCCCGCTCACGGGCACGGATGGTAAGGTCTCCCAGGTCTGCCTGATGGTCTACGACGTCACCGATGTGGCCACGGGACGCAAGGCCCTGGAACATGCCAACGCACAGCTGGAACGGCTCAGCTCCACCGACCGGCTCACCGGCCTGCTCAACCGTGGCACCTGGGAGAACCTGCTGGACGCCGAGTTCGAACGTTATCGTCGCTACGGTCACAACACGGTGCTGGCCATGTTCGATATCGACCATTTCAAGGCCATCAACGATACCCATGGCCACCTGATCGGCGACGAAGTCATCCGGGAGGTGGCGCGCATCACCCGGGGATCCCTGCGCCAGGCGGACCGCCCCGGGCGCTACGGCGGCGAGGAATTCGGCATTATCCTGCCGGAAACCGATATCGACGGCGCCCTGATCATCTGCGAGCACATCCGCGAGACCATCGCCGGGCGGGATTTCGACACGGACAACGGTACCATTCGCTGCACCATCAGCATGGGGCTGGTGCAGCTTGATACCGGCCCGGACAATTACATGGCGTGGCTGCAACAGGCGGACACTGCCCTCTACCAGGCCAAGAAAGGCGGCCGGAACCAGAGCGTGGTGGTACCCGCCGACCTATCGCGGGAGAGCTGACACCTCATTGACATGCCGGCGGTATTCCCCGACCAGCCGGGAGAGCCGCCATGGGTCCGGGCTGACGACTGCGGGCCGTTGATGCAGCAGGGTCTGCAGACAATCAGCAGCGCCAGCTGCCTCGGCGGCGGCGTCATCCTCATGGCTTGGGTAGCATTGAGACGCCGGCACGTATTCCGGGTAGGCAAGGCGGTGAGGCGCCAGCGCCAGGCAGCCGGATGCCATGGCCTCCAGCATGGCCAGCCCCTGGAAGTCGTGGGTGGCGGTGCTGACCACGATATCGGCACTGGCCAGTAATCGATCGTAGTCCTCACGCCGGTCCTGGAAGCCCCAGTGCACCAGGTTGTCCCCAAATTCTTCCTGGATACGGTCAAAGGCCGGCGGCTGGCGGCGAAACTGCTCCCCCACCACACTCAGCCGGAACGGCTGTTGCCGCCGCTTCAGTTCCCGCAACAGGTCGAGCAGGCGTTCCGGCCCCTTGTCATACTCCCAACGATGGTTCCACAGCAGGTGGGGACAATCCAGGTCCGGTGGCGATGATCGGGGCACAAACAGCCGGTCCTCAATGGGAACCGGCAATACGTGGGACTTCTCGCGGATGCTGTTGGTCATATCCGGCGGCAGCCGGTCCGGCATACGGTCGATAAACCGGTAGGCGCCATCCAGGAAACTGGCCCGGTTCCACGCGCTGTTGAACAGTACCCGGTCGGCGGCCAGGGCGCTGTAGAGGTTGACCATGGCCGGTTCGGCACTGGAATGCTGGCGTCCGGAATCCGGGTAGGCAAACTGGTTCTCATGCATATACAGCAGGACCGGCGTCCGGGCCAGGCCCGGGTTCAGTCCCCGGAGCGTGGCCAGGTCCACCATGGAGGTGGCGATGATCAGGTCCCAGGATTCCTGCAGCAACGGCTCCCCGAGCCAGCTCAGGGGATTGCCGCGAATCCGCCAGCGGAAGAACCGGGGTGGCAGGGCCAGCGTGTGCCAGTGACAGTCCGGCAGGGCCGCCACCAACTGCTCACGCCAGCGCCGGTGGCTGCCGGCGTCGTAGCCGGACAGCAACAGGATGCGTTTTGGATCTGCCATAACCGGGCCTGTCTTTATCAGTCGCGCCCCAGTGTATTCATCCTGGCATTAAATGTCCCGCCCCGAACGACGCATCCACCCCGGAGTCATCCATTGGCCGACTCCTACTGGTTAGACAGCCAAACAGCCTGGTAGGGCTTCAGGGTCAGGCATCCGGACAGGTCATCAATACGCTCACCACCGATCAGGTCATGCCACTGGTCGGTTCCGATCAGGTTGATATCCGCCAGGGACACCTGCTGCACCTCGTCGGTGATGTTGTGGATGCAGAAAATGGACTGGTCCCGGCGCATGCTCTGCCGCCAGAACCCGAAGATCTTCAGTCCCAGGTGCAGGGTGAACTGGGTGGCATTGGGATGGAACGCCGGCTGGCTCCGCCGTATGTGGATCAGGCGACTCAGTTCGGTGAACACCTTGCTGTGATGACTCAGCGGATTATCCAGCTCGTTCTCGAGCACATCCAGTTGCCACTGCCCCCGGTTAATGGACCGTAGGCGTCCGGTATGTTCCATACGGGCGTGGTCGTTGCCGGTTCCCAGCAGGCTGTGGATGTAAAAGGCGGGAATACCCTCCAGGGCCAGCATGATGGTGTGGGCGCACAGGAAACGCTGCAGTTGCCACTGGTCCGGGCCCTGCACCTCGGTGCCCTTGAGGGCGTCCCATAGGGAGATGTTGATCTCATAGGGCTGGCTGTCGCCATTGCCCAGGCGCCGGTAGGAGATCCTGCCGCCGAAGGTTTCCATGCAGCGGATCAGCGCCGCCTTTTCTTCCTCTGTCAGCAAGCCATCGGTGGGTCGCATGCCCACCCCGTCGTGGGACGCGATGAAGTTCAGGTAGGTGGTGCCCATCTGGGCCGGCGGCATGCTCATCAGCCAGGTTTTCAGGTGACGGCTGTTGCCGCTGACTAGGGTGTTGATCAGCAGCGGCGGCAACGAGAAGTTGTAGATGACATGGGCCTCGTTGGCGTTGCCGAAGTAGGTCAGGTTTTCCCGGTTGGGCACGTTGGTTTCGGTGATCAGGATGGCATCCGGGGTGTGGTGTTCCACCAGCAGGCGGAGGATCTTGATCAGCTCATGGGTCTGCTGCAGGTGGATGCAGGAGGTTCCCGGCTCCTTCCACAGGTAGGCTACCGCATCGAGGCGGAAGATGCGCACGCCCTGCTCCAGGTAGAAGCGGATAATTCCCACGAATTCGATCAGCACCTGAGGATTGGCGAAGTTCAGGTCCACCTGGTCCTCACTGAAGGTGCACCAGACATGGCGTTCACCGTCCTCGGTCTGGAACGGGACCAGCAGGGGCGAGGTACGGGGGCGAACCACCTCGCTGAGATCCTGCCCCGGATCCGCCTCGAAGAAGTAATCCCGGCCCGGATGCTTCCGCCGCCGGAAGTTCTCGAACCAGCGACTGCGGGCGGACATATGGTTGATCACCAGGTCGGCCATCAGCTTGTAGCCGGAAGCGATGGCCCGAATATCCTCCCAGTCCCCCAGGGACTCGTTCACCTGGCGATAGTCCATCACCGAGAAGCCATCGTCCGAACTGTAGGGGAAGAACGGCAGAACGTGCACCGCATTGACGGTGCCCTTCAGGCAATCGTCCAGGAACCGCTTCAGCGTGTGTAGCGGCTTCTCGCCGGCGGCCTGGACCGAGTCCCCATAGGTGATCAGCAGGATGTCGGACTCATCCCAGTTATTCTGGTGAGCGGGCGGCCCGGGGCTGTCGTCCTCCAGGGCCATGGCATCCAGCAGTTCCCGGGCGAGCCAGCCGGTGTCCAGGGCGGGATAGACCTGGTCCAGCATGCCAGTCAGTTTCTGTATCAGTACGTCGGTCATGGCGCGTATTCCTGGTTATCCAGTTCCACCGCCTCCGCCATTTCCGCCATCAGGTCCGGCAGGGCGCTGACCACACGGCTCCAGCTGGGAATGAATGGCGCATCCATGGGGTTGTCCAGGAAATAGTTGCCCGCCTCCATCACGTTGCGGGCGAACATCTCCACTGCCTGCTCCTCGCTGTGACGGTCGAGGGTGAGGCCGTTGATCAGGGCATCGTTCTGGTAGGTTTCGATAAAGTCCAGGGCAATGCGGTAGTAGGTGGCCTTGATGGTGCGGAACTCCTCGGTGGACAGCACCTCGCCGTTGGTGGCCAGCTTGCGGAACAGGGCCTTGCAGATGTCCATGCTCATCTTGGACAGCCCCTTGCTCGCGTCTTCCGGCGACAGCTCCTGGTGCTTGTGATCGTAATTGTCGGCGATATCCACCTGGCACAGGCGATTGGTGGCGTAGTTGCGCCGCATCTCGGACAGTACGCCGATCTCCAGGCCCCAGTCACTGGGAATGCGCAGGTCGCTGATCACGTCCCGGCGCAAGGAGAATTCACCGGCCAGGGGATAGCGGAAGCTGTCCATATAGTCCAGGAACTCCCGCTGGCCGCACACCTTTTTCAGGGCCCTCAACAGCGGGGTGACCAGCAGGCGACTGACCCGGCCATTCATGCTGCCCTCCGCCACACGGGCGTAGTATCCCTTGCAGAACATGTAGTTGAAGGCCGGGTTGGCCACCGGGTAGATCAGCCGTGCCAGCAGGTCACGGGAATAGGTGAGGATATCGCAGTCATGGAGGGCGATGGACCGGCTACGGCCGGCGGCCAGTACGTAGCCGAAGCAGTACCAGACATTACGCCCCTTGCCCATCTCGGAGGGAGCCAACCCCTGCTCCCGCAGTTTGAGGTCAATGGCCCGCAGGCGGGGCCCATCGTTCCACAGTACCTTGACCTTCTGGGGCAACTCCGAGAAGTACTCCATGGCGTGCCGGTATTCGTCCTCACTGGCCCGGTCCAGCCCGATCACGATTTCCTCCAGGTAGGGCACGGCCTTGAGTTCTTGCACGATGTTGGCCAGGGCCGGTCCCTGCAATTCCGAATAGAGGGACGGTAACACCAGCGCCATGGGGCGGGTCTTGCTGAACCTGACCAGTTCCTGCTCCAGGTCCTCCACCGGGCGTCGGGTCAGGTTATGAAGGGTGGTGACAATACCGTTCTGGTAAAAATCCCCCATTGGGACTCTCCTTGTGGTTTCGGGTGCCTAGTCTGCGTGGTAGCCAAATCGGGAGAGCACCTCCAATACACTCCGGTTCCAGCCCGTGGGACCGGGCTCCGTGGAACGGATGACCGGATGCCCCTCGGGCAGTTCAATACGGTCGGCGTTGACGCCTGCAATGATGACTGCAAGGTCCGCGCCAGCGAGCATGTCCTGGTCGTTCAGGCTGTCTCCCAGGGCCACGGAACGCCAGGAGGTCTCCGGCGACCGCGCCCTGTATCGGCTCATCAGTTGCCGCAGGCCATCCGCCTTGTCGAACCGCCCCATGACGTGCAGGAACCGCCCTCCCTGCTGGAGTTGCAGGCCCCGGTCTGCCAGGCCCTCCCGGAAGGTCTGCAGCCGTTCGGGGGTGTCCTGCCACAGGATGGGCTCGGTCCCTATCCTGTCCCCGGCCATGGCGGCGGCCTCCCTGCTCAGGCCGGTCAAGCGGGCCAGTTCCGGCGGCGGCAGATCCGCGAACCCCGTGAAGCGATAGTCCCGGGCCCTTTGGGAAGCCAGTTCCTCCAGGATGCAGGCCCGCGATGCTCCGGCGGTGATCACCTCTTCCGGCCCATTGCCGAAATAGCCCGCCGGAATCACCATACCGGCGCCATTTTCCACAATGAACGGGTGCGTATTGTCCAATTCCCTGCGCAGGGCCTCGATTTCCGGTCGGGTCTTGCTGGAGTTGAGCACCAGTGGCAGGTCCAGTTCCGCCAGGCGTTGGAGGGCTGGGCGAGCGGGTTGCCAGTCGTAGGTATCATGGTCCAGCAGGGTGCCATCCAGGTCGCTGAAGAAGATCGGTCGGGGCTGGTCCATGCCTCTTATGCCCGTGTCAGATTGTGGTCTTCGTCCAGCTCCAGCAGGACATCCGCCCTGTCGGGCATCTCGTCCAGGCAGTGCCGGGTGATCCGCTCGTAGTGCATGATGAAGCGTTCCAGTTCCTGGTCGCCCATGATGCGCACTTCCGGTGCAGGCCGACCGCCATCCTCGCCCACTCGTGGTGCACTCAGGTATCGCTCGGCCAGCTTGCGCTCCTGTTCCGTGCGCCAGCGGGTCACCGCTTCCATGGAGGGGGCCTTGAGCATCACCAGCAGGTCCAGGCGGTCAAAAAAGGCCTGGTACGGTCCCCGCAACTGATCGTTAACGTAGGTGCGCCAATCACCGCTGCGGTCCTCGTTCGCCTCCAGTGCGTTCATGGGCCTGGCCAGCGCTGCTTCGGTCTCCGGCAGCGCTCCCAGGCACCAGCCCTCCACCAGGATGATCTCCGGGCGACCGATAAACAGCGGCCAGTTCTCCTCCGGTTCGCGGTCATCCAGGGCCTTGTTGAAGGTCGGCATGGCGGTCCGCGACCCGGCATTCGCCGCCAGCAATCGGTCGAGTACCCGGTTGCCCAGGGTCAGGTCGTGCGTGCCGGGCACACCCCGGGTCATCAGCAGCGGATCCACCTCATTCGCCAGTTTTGCCCTTTGCTCACGGGTACAGTAGATGTCATCCAGTGACAGACTGGCCGTGGGACACTTGTAGCGGTAGGCCAGCAGAACCCTCAGGAAATCCGTCAGGGTGGACTTGCCGGTACCCTGGGCCCCATGGATGCCCACCACCAGGGGTGTGTCCGCATGCCTGCTGGCCTGATAAAGTGAGAGGGCCAGGGGCTCGAGGACATCGTTTACCGTGCGCCGGTACGCCGGTGGCAACTGGTGCTGGTTCATCAGGGCTTCGAGGGCGTCATCGGTGTCGGTGTTCGGCATTGTGTTCACTCCAGCTCCTTGGTTCCACAGGGCCCGTGCAGGTTCCATACCACCGCCGTGCCCTGTCCCGGTACATCTACCTGTCCAGTATAGGAGCAGAACGGCCCCCGGCTAGGCCAATCCCATATGACTTCCTCTGATGGCATAAAGACCCGCCCACGCTATCTGGAGTTACCGGATACCTTCTTCAGCCACGTCCGGCCAACGCCGTTACGGGGCGATGTGCGACTGGTGCATTTCAATGGGGAACTGGCCCGGGAAATGGGACTGTCCGTGAACACACCGGAGGACTGGACTGATATCGGCGCCGGCCGCGCCCTGCTGGAGGGCATGAATCCGGTGGCCATGAAGTACACCGGCCACCAGTTCGGCATGTACAACCCGGACCTGGGGGATGGCCGTGGGCTGCTGCTGTGGGAAACCGAGGGCCCGGACGGTCGTATCCGGGACTGGCACCTGAAGGGGGCCGGCCAGACGCCCTACTCCCGCTTTGGGGACGGCCGGGCCGTGCTGCGTTCCACCATCCGGGAATACCTCTGTGGCGAAGCCATGCACCACCTGGGCATTCCCTCCACCCGGGGCCTGCTCCTGGTCTCCGCCACCGAACCGGTACGCCGGGAAACCCTGGAAACCGCGGCGGCGCTGGTGCGAGTGGCGGACACCCATATCCGCTTCGGCCACTTCGAGTACGCGGCCCACCACCTGGGCCCGGAGGCGGTCAGGACCCTGGCGGACCACACCATCCGCCACCATTTCCCCGGCCTGGCGGCTTTACCGGAAACCGAACGCTACCCGGCTTTCTTTACGGAAGTGGTCCGCCGCACCGCCCGCACCATCGCCCAGTGGCAGGGGGTGGGGTTCTGCCACGGGGTAATGAATTCCGACAACATGTCCATCATTGGTGACACCTTCGACTACGGGCCCTACGCCTTCCTGGACGAGTTCGATGCCCGCTACATCTGCAACCACACCGACCAGGGTGGCCGCTATGCCTACAACCGGCAGCCGGAGATCGGTTTCATCAACTGCCAGTTCCTGGCCCATGCACTGACATCGCTGCTGGATGAGGACGACCTGCGTCGGGGGATGCGGGAGTACGAGACCACCTACAACGACACCTTCATCAATCTGATGCGCCGGAAGCTGGGGCTGACTGAGCCGGACGGGAACGATATGAGCCTGATCATGGATACCTACAGCATGCTCCATGAACACGGCATCGACTACACCCGGTTCTTCCGCGGCCTGTCGACACTACCATCACAGGGACCCGGACCGGTCAGGGACCTGTTTGTGGACCGTGCTGTGGCCGATGCCTGGCTTGAGCGGTACCGGAGCCGGATCGAATCGGAAACCACATCACCGGAGGAGCGGGAGGCAGCCATGCGCCAGGTCAACCCGAAATACATCCTGCGGAACTACCTGGCCCAGAACGTCATTGACGCCGCCCAGGCCGGCGACGATGCCCCATTGGCAGAGCTGCTGGAAGTGCTCAGGCATCCCTACGACGAACAACCGCAGTTCGAGCACTACGCCGCCCTGCCTCCGGACTGGGGCAGGCGCATGGACATCAGCTGTTCCTCCTGATCGCGATTACATCTAAGGGCTATGTGGTTATCGCTAACCCTTCTCAGCCGTTCATTTAATAACCAGCCAAAGCCACTAGAATAGGAAATGCAATCATTTGGAAGTTGTCCCAACCGAGGAGGACAGGCCATGAAACGATTGTTCTATCTGGTGGATTCCATCGACAGTGTCGATGAGATCTCCGACGATGTGCATGCCAACGGCATCACCGACTGGCGCTTCCACATTATCAGCAAGGACGAAGCCGGTCTCTACCGGCATCACCTGCACACCGCCAGTGTGCTGGACCGTACCGACCTGCCGCGGTTTGTGGAGCGGGGCGTATTGATCGGCGCCGTGGCCGGTGTCCTGGTGGTCGGGATACTGTCCCTGATTGTGGGGCTGAACTTTCCCATGGGCGCCTGGATCGCCCTCTTCGCCTTCGCGGTGGTTGCTGGCGGCTGGCTGGCCGGCTTTGGCGGCATCCAGAGTGAGAATTACCGCATCCGTCGCTTCCACGACGATATCGAGGCGGGAAAGTACCTGGTCATGGTGGACGTGCCGCACCAGGATGAGGAGGAGATGAAACGCCTGATGGGCATTCGTCATCCGGAGGCTGTGCTCCAGGGTGAAGACAGCAGCTTCAACAACCCGTTTGCGGGGCTGTCACTGCACAGGAAGGCCAAGGTCCACTAGTAATCCGTCGGCACAGATTACCCCACTCTCTTGAGGGGTGGGGAGTCATATCAACGCCGGTGTCAGATCTCCGGCGCCCTTGCGGGCGCTCCCCCTCTCCCTGGCCCTCTCCCGCCAGGGGAGAGGGAATGTAAGCCTCCGAATCCGGGGATTTTAGCCCCTCTCCCCTGGAGGGAGAAGGAATGTCAGCCGCCTAATCCGGGGGGGTGAGCCCCTCTCCCCTGGAGGGAGAGGGGTTGGGGAGAGGGGGAAGACTTCCACTCCGTTGCTTGATCCCTGGCGCCCTGGGCGGGCGCCCCTCTCTCCCGCCAGGGAGAGGGAATATATGGCGCGAGCGCTGTGTAGCCTACACCGCCTTCGCGGCGATGATCTTCTCCTGCCATTCCGCCGGGCCGGTCTGGTGCACCGAGCTTCCTCGGGAATCCACGGCCACGGTGACGGGCATGTCCTCCACCTCGAACTCGTAGATGGCTTCCATACCCAGTTCCGGGAAGGCCACCACCTCGGCGTTCTTGATGGCCTTGGACACCAGGTAGGCGGAACCGCCCACCGCCATCAGGTAGACAGCCCCGAACTCGCGGATAGCGTCAATGGCCACCTGGCCACGCTCGGCCTTGCCGATCATGCCGGTGAGGCCGGTCTTCTCCAGCATGGTGTGGGTGAACTTGTCCATGCGCGTGGCGGTGGTGGGGCCTGCGGGACCGACCACTTCCTCACGTACCGGATCCACCGGACCCACGTAGTAGATGAAGCGGCCCTTCAGGTCCACCGGCAACTCCTCACCCTTGCCGATCATGTCCACCATCTTCTTGTGGGCGGCATCACGACCGGTAAGCATCTTGCCGGACAGGAGCACGGTTTCACCGGGCTGCCAGTCCTTCACGTCTTCCGGAGTCACGGTGTCCAGGTTCACCCGGCGTACGTTATCGCCCACTTCCCAGGTAATTTCCGGCCAGTCTTCCAGGCTCGGCGGGGTCTGCAGGGAGGGACCGGAACCATCCAGCACGAAATGCGCGTGACGGGTAGCGGCGCAGTTGGGAATGATGGCCACGGGCTTATTGGCGGCATGGGTCGGATAGTCCTTCACCTTCACATCCAGCACCGTGGTCAGGCCGCCCAGGCCCTGGGCGCCGATGCCCAGGTCATTGACCTTGTCGAACAGCTCCAGGCGCAGTTCCTCCGAGCGGTTGGATGCGCCACGCTCCTTCAGGTCATGGATATCGATGGGATCGAGCAGGGATTCCTTGGCCAGTTCCATGGCTTTCTCGGCAGTACCGCCGATGCCGATGCCCAGCATGCCCGGCGGGCACCAGCCGGCGCCCATCTGGGGAACCATCTTCAGCACCCAGTCCACCACCGAGTCGGACGGGTTCAGCATGGCGAACTTGGACTTGGCTTCGGAACCGCCACCCTTGGCCGCCACATGCACTTCCACGGTATCACCGGGCACCATCTTGTAGTGGATGATGGCGGGGGTGTTGTCCTTGGTGTTGCTGCGCGCGCCATCCGGGTCGGCCAGTACCGAGGCCCGCAGCACGTTGTCCGGATGGGTGTAGGCACGGCGCACGCCCTCGTTAATCACGTCATCCAGGGGCTGGTCGCACTCCAGCTTCACGTTCATGCCGATATTGACGAATACGGTGACGATACCGGTGTCCTGGCAGATGGGACGGTGGCCCTGGGCGCACATGCGGGAGTTGATCAGGATCTGCGCCATGGCATCCTTGGCCGCCTGGGACTCTTCCCTCTGGTAGGCCTCGTGCACGGCCTGGATGAAGTCCTTGGGATGATAGTAGGAGATGAACTGCAGCGCGTCCGCTACGCTCTCGATCAGGTCGTCCTGGCGGATTACGGTGGTCATAGGCGTCTCATCAGTTATCGGGTTATTCGGTTGGAGGGCTGCTGGATGCCGCTGGGAGGCGACCGCCCCGCAAAAAACGGCGCCCAGTTTACCAGCAGGGTCGGATTTTATACAGACTGGCGGTGGACGGCGCCAGTCTTTGCATCCCGTCGCTGTTATGGGGTTTAATCCCGGATCACGACGAAAGTCTAATGCACTCCCCTGGCACCCCGGTGCCCACCAGAACAGCGCAAAGGAGCCCCCGTGAGCGAACACATTTCCGTTGATATCCAGGACAAGGTCCAGATCCTCCGCCTCAACCGTCCTGACCGCAAGAATGCCATCAGCCAGGCCATGTACGCCGCCCTGGCGGATGCCATCCAGAACGCCGAGAACGACGGCAACATCCGCTGCACGCTGATTACCGGAAGCGAGGAGTGCTTTACGGCTGGCAACGACCTGTCGGACTTCGCCGCCGGCCCCGTGGGCGATTTCGAGTCCTCCCCGGTAGGCCGTTTCCTGTTCGGGCTGGCGTCGGCCGAGACTCCGGTGGTGGCGGCCGTCAACGGCCCGGCGGTGGGCATCGGCACCACCATGCTGCTGCACTGCGACCTGGTGTTCGCTGGCAACAACACGGCCTTCCAGATGCCCTTCGCCAACCTCGGGCTATGTCCGGAAGGTGGCTCCAGCCTGCTGTTGCCCACCTGGCTGGGCCGGGTGCGGGCAGCGGAGCTGCTAATGCTGGGTGGGGTCTTCGATGCCCCCAAGGCCAGTGAGATGGGGCTGATCAACCGGGTTTGCGAACCGGCGGATACCGAGGCCCAGGCCCTGCAGGCCTGCCGTCAACTGGCGGCCCAGCCGCCGGCGGCCATCCGTGCCACCCGGCGCCTGCTGAACCGGGGCTGTGCGTCCGGGCTGCGCGATGCCATGCTGGCCGAGGGAGAGCAGTTCGGTGAGCGCCTGAAGTCACCGGAAGCCGGCGAGGCCTTCAAGGCGTTCATGGAGAAGCGCAAGCCGGACTTTTCCTCGTTCTCCTGAGGACGCAAACTGACAAAAAGGCGCTGGTACCCGGAACGTCTTGTACGTACAGGGTGCCAGCGCCTTTTTGCATTGCCCCTACTGGCCTTGCTCTGATCTCAGGAATTACCGGATGGTTTCTGCATCTGGCGGATCAGGCCGCTCAGGGTGTCTGCCAGGGCTTCGGCCTGGTCGCGGTCGCTTCCCAGTCTCAACAGGCGGGAACCGTCCCTGGGATCATAGATCCAGCAGGACTCGGTGGCATTCTCGCAGCTCCACTCCACCAGTGGACTGATGCCATAGACCGGCAGGATCAGCGTTGTAAGCTTGCGGCCGCCATCCTCGTCATTACGGCTTTCACGGAACTGGATCTCGCCATCGTGCACCGACGCCTGGTAGTGGACGTCTGGCTTGCTGCCTTCCCGGATCAGACGCGGATCCCGGCGCCAGCCGGCCTGGTCGAAGATCCGGTTCATACGCCCCACCAGCGCGGGCCGGCTGACATCACCGGAGGCGGCTGACTGCCCGCTCCCCAGGGACTGCCCCGCAGGTGTGATTTCGGCGACCGGTTCCTGGCCGGCATCGCCGGCGCTCGCCGAACCCGCCTGTCCGGACCGATCCTGTTCGATATCAGTAATCAGCTTGAGCGATTCGGTGTAGTACTTGCCATCGGCACCGGTACCGGCAACATAGTTTTCCAGGGCCGACATGGCCTCGTTGTAGTGTCCGGACTGGGCCATTACCTGCCCCCGGTAGTACAGGTACTCCGGCGGCTTCTGTCCTTCCAGCCGCTGCAGGCGGTTCAGGTATTCCGCCGCCTGGTCCCATTGCCGGGCCTCGACGGATTCCTCCACCGCCAGCATCAGGCGCTGGATCTCGTGCTCCGCCGGCAGTGCCAGCGCAGTACCGGACATCATCAGGCCCGCCGCCAGGACCAGTCCCGCCAGGGGGCCGGCCTGCCTGGTGCCTGAAGGCAACTTATTCCTTGAGTACATCATCGCTTTCCTCGTCTGTGCCTGCCTGATCGATGCTTCCGTCGGCTTCCAGCGGGGGCCCGTCGTCAACATCGTCATCGTCTCCGCCGGCCTCCGCCTGGTCGGTGATGGTCCGCGGCAGCTCCTTCTTGACCCGCACACCCAGTTCCACGAACTTGCTGGCCTGGGAGATCAGGTTACCCCGGCCACGGGTCAGGGTATTCATGGCCCCGTCATAGGTGGTCTGCACCGTTTGCAGCTGCCCGCCCATCTTGTCCATGGCCTCCACGAACACCCGCAGCTTGTCGTATACGGCGCTGGCGCGGTCGGCAATCTTGCGGGCATTCTGGCTCTGGCGTTCATACCGCCAGATATTCTCGATCGTCCTCAGTGTCGCCAAAAGTGTGGTTGGCGTCACTACGATAATCTTTTTCTCGAACGCTTCCGCGAACAGGTTCTCGTCATACTGGAATGCCGCCACGAATGCCGGCTCGATGGGCATGAACAGCAGGACGAAATCCGGCGAATGCAGACCATGCAGCTGGCTGTAGTCCTTCTCACTGAGGGCCCGGATGTGCTGGCGCACGGCGTCCACATGGGCCCTCAGGTGGTTCTCCTTCTCCCCTTCGTCTTCCTCCGTCACCCACTGCTGGTAGGCCACCAGCGACACCTTGGAATCGATGATCAGGTTGCGCCGGTCCGGCAGGTGCACCACCACGTCCGGTCTCAGAAGCTGGCCGTCGGCGTCCCGGTAGCTGCCCTGAGTGTCGTATTCCACGCCCTTGCGCAAGCCGGATTTTTCCAGCACCCGCTCCAGGATCAGCTCACCCCAGTTACCCTGGATCTTCTTGTCCCCCTTCAGGGCCCGGGTCAGGTTGGCCGCCTCTTCGGTGATCTGGCGGTTCAGGTCCTGCAGCGACTTGATTTCGCTGCGCAGGGCCTGGCGATCCTTGGTCTCGCTGGTATAGACGTCCTCCACCCGCTTGCGGAAGTCCTGGATCTGGTCCCGGAACGGATTGAGCAGGTTGTCCAGGCTGGTGCGGGTTTGCTGGCTGAAGCGTTCGCTCTTCTGCTCGAAGATGCGGTTTGCCAGGTTTTCGAATTCCTGCTTGAGGGCTTCCCGGTTCCGCTCAAGCAGTTCCAGCTTCTCGGCGGTGGACTTGCGCTCCTCGTCCAGGGTTACATCCCGCTCCCTCAGCGTCACCCGGACGGACTCCAGCTCCCGCGCCAGTTCTTCCCGGCGACTGCGGAGCTGGTCCCGTTCCTGCGCGATTCCTTCGGCCCGGGAGTGTTCCGCCTGCTTTTCCGCTTCCAGGGTGGCAACACGCTGTTCCAGGGTGGAGGCCTGACTGCGCCAGTGCTCGTTGCGCTCATCCAGTTCCCTGACGCGGGCCTCCAGGGACCCGGCGTGGTCGGCAACCTGCTCCAGGCGCTGCTGCTGGAGTTCGTTTTCATGCCGGTGTGCAGCCAGTTCCTGCTCCAGTTCCTGGCGCAGCGCCTGTCCGGCGGCCAACCGGCTGGCGAGCACCCGCCCCCAACCCAGCGATACATTGATCAGCACAATAAGTACAACACCGATTGCCACTACAACGGGTTGATCGATAATCTGCTGCCACAACGGATTCAATGCGTCGGTCTCCCGCAGTCGGTTGATGGGTGTTCCACCAGGCGGTTTCCAAAACCAGCCGGAAGGGGCACCACCGGTTTTCAGTAGGCTCGATTTATCAGTACTATACGCGAATTCCGGAGCGCTGTGGCCGGACTGCCACCATCGGGAACCGGCCGCCCCCGGACCGGACTGGCATGGGGCCATTGGCGTCGTCAACGTGAAGTTACCGTAAACCCGAGCGAGGGACCGTTCATGTATAATCCGCGCGACCTGGACAGTCAGAGAGATACCATGTTGTCGACATCCAAACCGCTTGCTGCGGCCCTTCTTGCCATGATGGCACTGCTTTCCGGCTGCGCCACCGACTCCGTTTCCGTCAAGCGCTATGAGATGCAGGGCCTGCAGGAGGCCGTTGCCAGTCAACAGGCTGACCTGACCCATCTCAAGGTCACCGGCGACCGGCACTTCCAGGAGCTGAAAGAGCTCCAGGACGACACCACCCGCGAGATTATCGACACCATCCGGCAACAGGTCGAGCCCCCCACCTGCCCCCCTGTCCCCAAACAGCGCATCTGCGCCGCCGACGATTCCCGTGACACCGGCACCAGTGACCGGGTAAAAGGCAAGCTGGTGGTCGGCGAGGTGGAAAAGGCGTTCCTGGTGGGTCCCAACTTCGTCTACGATGCGCGCATCGACAGCGGTGCCGAAACCTCGTCCATGGACGCCCGGAATGTGCGCCGGTTCGAGCGTGATGGCCAGGAATGGGTCCGGTTCGATATCCCCGTTCCCGGCAAGGACGACGAGCTGGAAACCCTTGAACGCAAGGTAGTGCGCAATGTCCGGATCATCCAGGCCAACGAGGAAGGCTATGAGCGTCGGGCCGTGGTGGAGCTGCAGTTCCGAATCGGCGACCATGAGCAGAAGGCCGAGTTCACGCTCGCCGACCGGGCACACCTCACCTATTCCCTGTTGATCGGGCGCAATATCCTGCGGGATGTGATGCTGATTGACGTGGGCAAGGAGTACAGCACCGAGCTGCCCCGATCCATCCAGACCAGCGCCATTCGCCGCGACTGAGGGCTCCTGTGTTGAAACTGCGTTCCCGCTATCCCTTCTACATCGCCATTTTCGTGCTCATCGCCGGAGGTATCGGCCTGGCGACGGCCCGGCACGTTCAGTTGGGGATTCCCTGGCTGGCCGGGGAACAGCAGCCCGTGTGGATGGTGGAAGCCCGTATCGACTTCGAGGCCGTGGGCGAGGAAGTGCTGGTCAGCCTGAACGTGCCGGACAGCCCACCCGGTTTCCGCGTGCTCTCGCAACAGGCCGCCTCCCCCGGCTATGGCTTCTCGCTGATTGAAGAATCCGGCGACCTGCGGGCCGAGTGGAGCATCCGCGAGGCGGAGGGTCCCCAGACCCTGTACTTCAACGTCCAGTTGACGCCGGACGAGTCCAGCCACGTCCCGCCTCCCTCCGAAGCGCCGGACCCGGAAGCCGTGTTCTGGGAAGAGCCGGAAGCCACCGCCGTGGCCGAGATACTGGAGCGGGCCGCCGCCAAATCCGCCAGCCCGGAAAGCATGACCCGGGAACTGATCAAACTGATGCAGTCCAGCGACCCGGACCAGAACATTGCCCTGCTGCTCAACAGCGACAACTATGTCACCCTGCTGCATCGCATGCTCAACCATGCCGGCATCCCCGCCCGGGTGGCGGACGGCCTCCAACTGGAGGATGCCCGGCGCCTACAGCCCCTGCGCGCCTTCCTCCAGATCCACAACGGCGAGCGCTGGCTGACCTTCCACCCGGAAACCGGACAGCAGGGCCTGCCCGACAACGTCCTGCTGTGGCGCCAGGACGCCGTATCACTACTGGATGTCATGGGCGGGGAAGACTCCCAGGTCAGCTTCTCCATGCTGCAGCAGACCGTTCCGGCGCTGCAGCTTGCCACCCGTGAGGGCGGACAGAACGGACTGGGACTGGTCAGCCTGTACGAGCTGCCCATTGAGGAACAGGGCATGTTCCGCATGCTGCTGCTGTTGCCGCTCGGGGCCCTGGTGGTGGCTTTCATGCGCATCATTATCGGCGTTCGCACCTCCGGCACCTTCATGCCCGTGCTGATTGCCGTCGCCTTTGTGCAGACCTCCCTGGTTCCCGGCCTGGTGGCGTTCCTGTCGGTGGTTACCGTGGGTCTGTTGCTGCGGGGGTACCTGTCCAGCCTCAACCTGTTGCTGGTGTCCCGGATCTCGGCCCTGATCATACTGGTCATTGCCATCACCACCGGCATCAGCATCATCGGCTACCAGATGGGCTTCAACACCGGCATGACGGTCACCTTCTTCCCCATGGTGATCCTGGCGTGGACCATTGAACGCATGTCCATCCTGTGGGAGGAAGACGGCGCCCGGGAAGTACTGGTACAGGGGTCCGGCAGCCTGTTTGTGGCGGTCCTGGCCTATCTGTTGATGGATGCCCCGCTGGCCCGTCACCTGACGTTCAACTTCCCCGAACTGCACCTGGTGACGTTCGGCCTGGTGCTGCTGATGGGTCAGTATACCGGCTACAAGCTCAGTGAACTGAAACGGTTCCGACCGGTGAAGGAGTTCTCATGAGTTCCTGGATATCGCCCTTCCGGCTCCGCAAGGCCGGTATCCTGGGAATGAACGAACGCAACGTTTCCTACATCGCCCGATACAACGACCGCCGCGCCTATCCGCTGGTGGACGACAAGCTGAAAACCAAACTGCTGGCGGAAGAGTTCGACATCAAGACGCCAAGGCTGCGTCAGGTGGTAGGCCAGCAGCACGAAATCGGCCATTTCAGTGACATGGCGGTCGACCTGGAAGGCTTTGCCATCAAGCCATCCAAGGGATCCGGCGGCAAGGGTATTACCGTTGTCCAGCGTCGGGAGGGCGATCAGTACGTCAAGGCTTCCGGCGCACATCTGTCCCTTGAGTACCTCAAGCGCCACCTGAGTAATATCCTGGCCGGGCTATACAGCCTGGGCGGCAAACCGGATGTCGCCATCGTGGAAGATCTGGTCCGCCCCACCGCCCTGCTCTCGAAGTATTCCTATCAGGGCGTGCCGGATATCCGTATCGTGGTGTTCCAGGGCTATCCGGTAATGGCCATGGTACGGCTGTCCACCTCAGCCTCCGATGGCAAGGCCAACCTCCATCAGGGTGCCGTCGGGGTCGGACTGGATATCGGCACCGGGCACGCCCTGAATGCCGTCCAGTTCAACCGCAAAACCCTGCTTCATCCGGACACCGGCCTGCCCATGAGCGAGATCCGGATCGACGACTGGGACACCATGCTGATCATGGCCGCCCGCTGCTACGAGGCCACCGGCCTTGGCTATATCGGCGTCGACCTGGTGCTGGACGAGACCGAAGGCCCCCTGCTGCTGGAACTCAACGCCCGCCCGGGCCTGACCATCCAGATGGCCAACGGCAAGGGGTTGTTGCCACGCCTGCAGAACATTGAATCCCTGAAACGCCCCCATTTTACCCCGGAAAAGCGGGCCGCCTACGCCATGACCACCTTCGGCGCCTGAGTCAGCCGCGCCTACCCGCTAACCAAAAGACCACCTTTCGGGTAAACCGACGGACTATCACAGGCAAACCACCAAGTTGCAGACACAAAAAAACCGGAGCCGAAGCTCCGGTTTTTTCGTTAATGGCAAGTGCTACTACAGCTTGCCTTCCGCCAGCAACAGCTTGCGCTCGTGGCTGAGGCCCTTGAACAGCCCCCAGCACATCACCAGCAGGATGGCGGTAAACGGCAGGCCGGCGCTGATGGCCGAGGCCTGGATGGCGCCAAGGGCATCGGCACCGCCACCGAAGATCAGCGCGGCGGCAATGGCACCCTCCATCACGACCCAGAACACACGCTGGGCGGTCGGCGCATCGGTCTTGCCACCGGCGGTGATGCTGTCGATCACCAGGGAACCGGAGTCCGATGAGGTCACGAAGAACACCAGTACCAGCACGATACCAATGAACGAGATAATGCCGGTCATCGGCAGGTTCTCGAACATCTGGAACATGGCCAGGGACACATCGGTCAGCCCGTCCTCTGCCAGCACGCCAACGCCACCCTGGATCTGCTCCAGCGCGGTGCCGCCAAAGCCGCTCATCCAGACAACGGTAATCAGTGTCGGAATAATCAGTACCGCAGTAATGAATTCGCGGACCGTACGGCCACTGGATACACGGGCGATAAACATGCCCACGAACGGCGACCAGGAGATCCACCAGGCCCAGTAGAACACGGTCCAGCCATGGAACCAGGTTTCGTCTTCACGGCCAAACGGATTACTCAGGGGCAGCGCCTGGGTCACATAGGTGGAGGACGTAACCCACAGGTACTCGATAATGGCCATGGTGGGACCGGCGAAAATGATAAAGAACAGCAGGATCGCCGCCAGAATCATGTTCAGGTTACTGAGGACCTTGACGCCCCCATCCAGGCCCCGCAGCACCGAGATCAGCGCCACGCAGGTAACCCCGGTGATGATGGCCATCTGCACGTTGATGCCGGCCGACGTACCGAACAGGTAGTCCAGACCGGACGCTGCCTGCTGGGCGCCAAAGCCAAGGGAGGTCGCCAGGCCGAAGATGGTGGCCAGTACCGCCAGCACATCGATAATGTGCCCCGGCCAGCCCCACACACGGTCACGCAGCAACGGGAAGAAGGCGGACCGGATGGTCAGCGGCATGCCCTTGTTGAAGGCAAAGAACGCCAGTGACAGCGCAACCACCGCATAAACCGCCCAGGGGTGCAGGCCCCAATGGTACATGGTACCGCCCATGGCCATGCGGGCCCCTTCCGGGGTATTCGGCTCCGCATTGAGCGGCGTGCCATACCAGTCGGTGTAATAGGCTACCGGCTCGGCCACGGCCCAGAACATCAGGCCGATACCCATGCCGGCCGCAAACAGCATGGCGAACCATGACATGGTCGAGAACTCCGGCTTGGCGTCCGGTCCGCCCAGTCGGATCTTGCCAACGGGCATGAAGATCAGGGCGATACAGAACACCACGAAGATGTTGGCACTTATGATAAAGAACCAGTCGAAGTTATTGATAATCGCCAGTTTCGTCCCGTCCAGCACCTCTTTGGCCTGGCTGGGAAACATCAGCGTGCCCACCACGAATACGACCACCAGGATCGCCGTGATGGGGAACACCGGAGCATGAATGTCCAGGCCAAACTTGTTGATGTTGTCCTGGCCTGCCACGTAGTCGGTCTGGTACTCGTCTTTGACAACCTCGCCCACTGTGGAGCCTCCCATAGACTGTGACTTTTGGATCTTTTCGGAGCCTGACGGCCCCTAAGCGTTACAACGACGTAATTTTATTGCTTTGAACTCTAAGAATCAAAGAATCGCGATAATTCAGGTCTCTATACCGCTATCGCTCTCCATGGCCCACCCAGGCCCGTCATGATGGACCAGGGATGCAGTAACGTTTTTAAGCATAGTACAAGGTTGGGGGATCATCCTTTCAGGTATGACAAACCTGTATCACAAAATGGGGGATCCCTGGTCGCCAGATCCCCGCCTAGTGGATCTTGGTCTCCCTGAGCTTGATGACGAAGTCCGGTGGATCGAAGCTGTCAGACCGCGCCAGTTCCCAGTACTTGCTGAACACGCCATGTTGCAACTCGCCACCGTTGACCAGGACGCCGGGCTCCAGGAACGGGTACAGGTCCATATACGAGTGCACCGTGGTCTTGCTCACCCGCCTGACAATATGCTCCGGCCCCAGCTCCGAGGGGTGCCTAAGCCCCGCGGCTCCCAGCAGGTTGGCCAGGGCATCCATGGTATTGCGGTGGAAGTTGGCCACCCGAACGCTCTTGTCGGCCACATCGAGCTTACCGCCCCTCCGGGCATCCTGGGTGGCGACACCACTGGGACAGCGCCCGGTATGACAATTCAGCGCCTGGATACAGCCCAGGGCGAACATATAGCCCCTGGCCGCGTTACACCAGTCCGCCCCCAGGGCCAGGATACGGGCAATATTGAAGGCCGAGGTGATCTTGCCGGCGGCGCCGATGGCAATGTGTTCCCGCAGGTTGGCCCCCACCAGGGAATTATGGACCAGCAGCAGCGCCTCGATCAGCGGCATGCCCAGGCGATTGATGAATTCCAGCGGGGCGGCCCCTGTACCGCCCTCGCCGCCATCCACCACGATAAAGTCCGGGTGCCGACCGGTGGCCAGCATGGCCTTGACGATGGCAAACCACTCCCACGGATGCCCGATGGCCAGCTTGAACCCCACCGGCTTGCCACCGGACAGCTCCCGCAGCCGGTCGACGAACTCCAGCAGTTCCACTGGTGTCGAGAACGCTGAATGGGCGGGGGGCGATACCACGTCCTCGCCAACCGGCACTCCCCTGGCCTCCGCGATTTCCGGGGTCACCTTGGCGCCCGGCAGTATCCCGCCGTGGCCCGGCTTGGCGCCCTGGGACAGCTTGATTTCAATCATCTTCACCTGGTCCAGGGTGGCATTCTCCGCGAACTTTTCTTCGCTGAAGGTGCCATCATCATTCCGGCACCCGAAGTAGCCGGAACCGATTTCCCACACCAGGTCACCACCAGGCTCCCGATGGTAGCGGGAAATGGAGCCTTCCCCGGTATCGTGATAGAAGCCGCCCATCTGCGCGCCCTTATTGAGGGAGAGAATCGCGTTGGCGGAGAGGGACCCGAAACTCATGGCGGAAATGTTGAACACGCTCGCGCTATACGGTTTCTCGCAGCGCGCCCCGACGGTGATGCGAAAATCGGAATCCTGGATATCCACGGGCCGGATTGAGTGATCCATCCACTCGAACCCCTCCCCCGCCATATCCAGCTGAGAGCCAAAGGGGCGCTTGTCCAGCACATTCTTGGCCCGCTGGTAGACGAGGGCACGCTGTTCCCGGGAGAAGGGCCGTTCTTCGGTGTCCGACTGGATAAAGTACTGACGGATCTCCGGCCCGATGGACTCCAGGAAGTAACGGAAATGGGCCAGAATCGGATAGTTGCGGCTGACCGTGCGCTTGCGCTGAAAAAGGTCCCAGGTTCCCACGGCCACCAGCACCAGGAACACCAGCGTAAGTATCAGTATCTCGGGTAGCCAGTAAACCAGGGGTAAGGTGACCAATGCCCCGACGATACTCAATACAAACACGCCATAGCGCAATGGCATGGACCAGTGTGCAATCTTCAAGACCCGCCTCCGATTCGGTTCCAGGGAAAATCTTTTATTATCATGGAATTCTACAGCTCGGTACGCAAATGTCATGGCTTGGGAGGTGCCTGACAGGAAATCCTTACAAAGCCGGTCAAAGAGTATTTATTTTTCAGTTTGGCTCGTGTAGACTTCGCTCCCGCTAAGCCAGTGAGGGAAACCAACCTGGCCCGGAAACCACGGGAGCCCGGCTCCTGGACACGGTTTTCCGAATGCGACTCGGGGCGTGGCGCAGCTTGGTAGCGCACTTGCATGGGGTGCAAGGGGTCGCAGGTTCAAATCCTGCCGTCCCGACCAACACAAAGGCCGTCATTTCAATACGTTGATGACGGCCTTTTTTATGCCTGGCACATTTTCAGCCCACTTTTCTTCGTACCTCCCTAGCCCAGACAAGGCATGACATTGGCCGACATCCGCTCAATGTATTCGGCCTTCTCACCAACTGGCGCAACATAGTGCATTGCCTCGCGGGCAGCATTGATGCCAACCAGGCGAGCGATGACCCAACTGGCGAGGTACTGAGAGGCCAGGCAGCCCCCCGACGTCGCAATGTTGCCTGTGGCGAAGAAGGGCCGATCAAGCACCTCGACGCCAGCGTCCCGTAACCAGGGCCTGGTTGTCAGGTCAGTACAGGCCGGAATGGCATCCAGCAGCCCGAGTTTCGACAGGACCAAACTGCCTGAACACTGGGCGCCAATCAATTGCCTCCCGGGGTCCAGCTTCAACTGAGCCATCAGGGCTGCGTCCGCCAACACTTCCCGCGTCTTCAGGCCGCTGCCAACCAACACTGCATCCGCCCCGGCCACATCAGCAAGCGAAGCCTGGGCTTCGAGAGCAACTCCGTTCATCGAGACGACACGGGGTGTCGGGCATGCGATGGATACACGCCAATCGGGCCTGTTAATCCGATTCAGAATGCCAAGCGCGATAAGCGAATCGAGTTCGTTGAAGCCATCAAACGTTAAGATGACGATATGCATGGCAGGATTACTCCATGTGGGGTTGCTTTAAGCAACGCATCGTAGGCAGCATATCCATGACAATCAAATTATTGTAATGGATACAATTAACATGCCTCGTGCCCGCTACAAGCAGGTTGTAGACAACTTTGCCGGACAGATCCGCTCCGGCGAATTGCGCCCGGGTGACCGCTTGCCCACTCATCGTCAACTTGCCCGCGAGCATCGGCTGGCGCTGGCTACCGCCTCACGGGTCTATGCAGAGCTGGAAGCGATGGGACTGGTGAGCGGAGAAACCGGCCGTGGCACCTTCGTCCGGGAGATTTCCCTACCGCCAGGCCTCGGTGTCGACCAACGGGCGGCCGCCAACGATATCGTCGATCTCAATTTCAACTACCCGTCCCTGCCGGGGCAGGCGGAACTGTTACGTACCGCGTTACGCCGACTTTCGACGTCCGGGGACCTGGACGCACTTCTACGCTATCAACCCCACGGCGGACGAATGCGTGAACGGGAGATGGTGACAGAGCACCTTGCCTCCCGGGGTCTTCAGGTCGATCCGTCCAACCTGTTGCTTGTCGATGGAGCCCAACACGGTCTGACGACAACACTGATGGCGCTGCTGAAAACGGGCGATGTCGTCGCTGTTGACTCACTGACCTATCCGGGCATAAAGGTGCTCGCGGACAGCCTTGGTCTGGAGCTGGCGCCTGTTCCGGCGGATGGCTCAGGACCGGACCTGAATGCACTGGAGCTGTTGTGCCGTCACCGCCGTGTCCGGGCGGTGTATACCCAGCCGACCATGCATAATCCGCTGGGTTGGGTGATGGACATTGAACGACGAAACACCCTGGTCAGGTTGGCACGACAGCATGGGTTGGTGATAATTGAAGATGCCCCCTATGCCTTTCTGGAGCCGCAGTCACCGCCACCTTTAGCGGCCCTGGCACCGGAACGGACGGTCTATGTGTCCGGCTTCTCCAAGAGCGTTGCCACCGGGCTGCGCGTTGGCTTTGTAGCAGCACCGGAAGGGTGGACTCCCCGGATCGAACGCGCCATTCGCGCGACCACCTGGAATACGCCGGGTGTGATGACGGCGATTGCCTGCGGCTGGATTGAGGACGGGACCGTCACTCGCCTGGAATCGGCCAAACGGGAGGACGCGATCGACAGGCAAATGATCGCATCCGAGGCCCTTCAGGGCACGGGTTATGTGGCGCATCCTGCATCCTACTTCCTCTGGCTTCCCCTGCCGGAGGAGGTGCGCGCCGACGGGGTAGTGAGGGAACTTCTTGATCACCGCATTCTGGTTTCGACTGCCGAACCTTTCGCAACGTCGGTCCAGGTTCCGCATGCGATTCGCATCGCGCTTGGCTCTGTGGACCTGGACATCCTTCGACATTCGCTCACAACCGTTCGAAATGTTGTTGAATACCACTCATACGGTTGATCGGGAAAATGCCTCATCCGTCGAAGGCAACAACAGCGCCAGCCCCGCCGCCAGGGCAACAAACCCGGCGGACACCCACAGACAGGCCTCCAGGCCATGGGCCTGGTAGACCCAGCCGGAAAGCACCGTCCCGGCCAGGCGGCCGGCGGCGTTCGACATATAGTAGAAACCGACATCCAGTGACACGCCATCGCCCCGGGCGTAACGGACGATCAGGTAGCTGTGCAGGGATGAGTTGATGGCGAACAGCACGCCAAACAGCAGTAACCCGCCGACAACCACCACCTGCGGTGACCAGTCCGCCATCAGACCCACGGCAATAGCGGCCGGTACCAGCGCCAGGAGCGCGCCCCAGGCAACGGCGGCCTGACGGCCCTCGCCGTGCCCGGTGATGCGGGGGGCGATGGTCTGTATGAAGCCATAGCCGATGACCCAACTGGCCATGAAACCGCCCACTTTCCAGAAGTCCCAGCCGAATACGGTGTGCAGGTAAACCGGTAGTGCCACCACAAACCAGATGTCACGGGCGCCGAACAGGAACAGCCGCGCCGCAGACAGTACGTTGATGGCCCGGCTCTTGGAGAAGATATCGGTGAATTTTGGCCTGGCCTTGCTCCGCCCCAGATCCTGGCCCAGCAGGACAAGACTGGACAGCCAGATCACCACCAGTGCCGCCGCCATGGCAAGGACCGCCCCCCGGAAACCCACCGCCATCAGCAGCACGCCCCCCAGGAAGAAGCCCACACCCTTCAGGGTATTCTTGGACCCGGTGAGGATCGCCACCCACTGGTACAGCCTGCCCTGTTGCTCATGGGGCACCAGCAGTTTGATGCCGCTCTTGGCGGACATTTTGTTCAGGTCCTTGGCGATGCCTGACAGGGCCTGGGCGGCCATCACCCAGGGCACGGTGAGGGCGGCGGCCGGCACCGCCAGCATGCCCAGCGCCACGATCTGCAGGAACAGGCCCAGGTTCATGGTGCGGTTGAGGCCCATGCGGGCGCCCAGGTAACCACCCACCAGGTTGGTCACCACCCCGAAGAATTCGTAGAAGATAAACAGCAGGGCGATTTCCAGGGGCGAGTATCCCAACTGGTGGAAATGCAGCACCACCAGCATTCGCAGGGCGCCATCCGTGAGCGTGAAGGCCCAGTAGTTGCCGGTAATGACCAGGTACTGTCGGACGGCGGCATCCATGTCAGGCGCTACCCACCTTGCGAACCAGCTCCGCGGTGCGGTTGGCGTAACCCCATTCGTTGTCATACCAGGCGTACAGCTTCACCTGGGTACCGTTAACCACCATGGTGGACAGGGCATCAACGATGGATGACCGGGGGTCTGTCTTGTAGTCGATGGACACCAGCGGGCGTTCCTCGTAGCCGAGGATACCTTTGAGCTCCCTTTCCGCAGCCTCCTTGAGCAGCCGGTTCACCTCATCACGGTCCGTTGCCCGCTCCACTTCAAACACACAGTCCGTGAGCGAGGCATTGGTCAGCGGCACCCGCACGGCATGGCCATCCAGGCGCCCCTTCAACTCCGGGAAGATCTCGATAATCGCAGTGGCGGAGCCCGTGGTGGTGGGGATCAGCGAACTGCCACAGGCCCGGGCCCGCCGCAGGTCCTTATGGGGGGCGTCGAGAATGGTCTGGGTGTTGGTCAGGCTGTGGATGGTGGTAATGGAGCCATGGCGGATACCCAGTTGCTCATGGATAACCTTGACCACCGGCGCCAGGCAGTTGGTGGTGCATGACGCGGCGGTGACAATCCGGTCGGTTGACGGATCGAATATCCCGTCGTTCACACCCAGCACGATATTTTTCACCCCTTTTTCCTTGACCGGCGCGGACACCACCACGCGCCCTACCCCCTGGTCCAGATAGGCCTGCAGTTTGTCCAGCGTCTTCATGGCGCCGCTGGACTCGATGACCACATCGCAGCCGGACCAGTCCGTCTCGTCAATGGTGCGGTTATGGGTGACGGTTACCCGTTTGCCGTCGATCACCATATCCCCGCCGTCCGCCGAGACGTCGTGATCCCAGCGCCCGTGGACACTGTCGAAGGTGAGCAGGTGCGCCAGGGAATCCGCATCCGCCCCCGGGTCGTTGATCGCCACGAATTCCAGCTCCGGCCATTCCCAGGCAGCGCGTAACGCCAGACGACCGATACGACCAAATCCGTTGATACCGACCTTGATCTTGCTCATGGTGTACTCCTTGATTCAGGTTGCGGCCGATGCCGCCGGAAACCAGTGTCTCGTGCGATTCGCAAAGGCCACCAGCGACAGCATGACCGGCACCTCCACCAGCACCCCGACCACCGTCGCCAGCGCCGCCCCTGACGTCAGCCCGAACAGGCTGATGGCCACCGCAACCGCCAGTTCAAAGAAGTTCGAGGTGCCGATCAGCCCTGCCGGGGCCGCCACGCTATGGGGCAACCGCATTTTCCGGGCAATCAGATATGCGATGAAAAAGATGCCGTAACTCTGGATTAGCAGTGGAATGGCAATTAATCCAATGGCAAGCGGGTTGTCCAGGATACGATCCGCCTGCAGGCCGAACAGCAGGGTGACCGTCGCCAGCAGTCCGAGAACCGTGGTGGGCTTGCTGCGGGCCAGCCAGGTGTCCAGCCGCTGCTCACCACGGCGCAGGAGATGGCGCCGGGTGACGATGCCGGCGATCAGGGGCGCGACTACATACAGCACAACTGAGAGCAACAGGGTCTGCCAGGGCACGGTGATGGACGACAGTCCCAGCAGGAAGGCGGCGATGGGGGCAAAGGCGAAGATCATGATGAGATCGTTCACCGACACCTGTACCAGCGTGTACCCGGAATCTCCCCGGGTCAGGTGACTCCAGATGAACACCATGGCCGTACAGGGGGCCACGCCCAGCAGGATCATGCCGGCGATATACTCGTTCGCCGTGGCCGGATCCACCAGGCCGGCAAAGAAAACCCGGAAGAACAACCAGCCCAGCGCCGCCATGGTAAAGGGTTTGACCAGCCAGTTGATCACCAGTGTCAGGAACAACCCCTGGGGCCTGCGACCGACATTGCGGATGGCGGTAAAATCCACCTGCACCATCATCGGGTA
Source organism: Marinobacter sp. OP 3.4 (assembly GCF_036224885.1). Classification (NCBI taxonomy): domain Bacteria; kingdom Pseudomonadati; phylum Pseudomonadota; class Gammaproteobacteria; order Pseudomonadales; family Marinobacteraceae; genus Marinobacter; species Marinobacter sp. OP 3.4. The sequence goes on along the minus strand of NZ_JAVVLT010000027.1, from coordinate 9,913 downwards.
GATCATGGCCCAGATGAATACCGCCACCACCAGGTTGACATGGGCGTAGGTGAATCCCGCCAGCACCTCGAACAGGCCCGGCATGAAGGTGCCGGACACGATACCGAGGGCAATGGCCAGGGCCACCCAGAGACTGAGATAACGTTCGAAAATCCCCATTCAGGCGCAATCCGCTTTTACCGGGCGATCCGGCATGGCCGCCAGTCGTTTCATTTCCTCGTCGATTCGCTTGCCATTGGCCTCGGCGACTTCGTTGATCACCCGCTCGACCCAGCGGGGTAACCGGCTGTGCAGTTGATAGTAGACCCACTGCCCCCGGCGCTCTCCCTCCAGCAGACCGGCATCACGAAGCGTGGACAGATGCCGGCTGACTTTGGGCTGGGGCACCTCCAGTGCGGCCGTCAATTCACAGACACACAGTTCATGGTGGGCCCTGACCAGCAGGATGATTGCCAGCCGGCTGTCGTCACCCAGCGCCTTGAACACAGCCACCGGGTCATACCCCATGGAATGCGCTCCTGTCTCCTTCTGATGCACCGTCACGAACAGTGCAAGCCGCTCCCGCAGTTCCCCCAGCGTCAGGGCGAAGGTGGAGTGGCGACCGGAGGGGGACGGATCGGCGAAATCCCAGGCAATCTGCTGGGCGGTCGGGCAAACCGTGCCGCACTCGCTGGCTGCCCGCTCACAAAGGGTGATCACATAGTCCCAGTGCTCGTCTTCAACTTCCGAGAGCGGCTTACTCCTTAGCCCGCTCGTGGCGATGCCCGCCTCCTGCAATACCAGCAAGGCCATGGGGTGCGGCGAACCGGGATGGGTACCGGCACTGGCTACCTCAAAGGCGTCACCGGCCAAATCCCTCAACAGCGCCTCGGCCATCAGGGAGCGGGCGCTGTTGGCGGAACAGACGAAAAGAACTCGACGTCGCATTGGAATCACCATATGAAAAATGACAAATATATGGATATCAATATATCTGGAACCATGACCGACTGGCAAGTAACAGTTTCATGACAGTACCTTTAAAAATCAACAGACGATTAGCCTCTTTCTTTCTGGAGAATGCTTGACATATTATATTCGATTTATCGAATATAAAGACCATGACAACCTACGATGGAGACATCCCCATGGCACTTGATCCGTTACCCAACGTGGACAGCATGAAATTTTCGGTGCCCACATCAGACAAACTGGCTTCGAGTCGGCAGCAACTACCTGACGGACCGTTATTCGGAGCGTAAAGAATCCGCAGAAACCCTGTCCCACCGGGTCAACCAGCGAGCCCTGTGAATCCTGCGGGCAGGCGGCCCAGGTCCAGGCCGCACGCCCCTCCGGCACATACTGTCAGCGGCCGGCGGCCAGCCTGGACATCCGGTCGCGGATTTCCTGTCGACGGCCCTCGTCCGCCAACGGACGGTTCGGGCGGTCCGGGGCCGAAAGCGCCCTTTGCAGGTATTGCTGGGCCCGCGCGGTCTCCCCCTGCCTTATCAGGTAGTCTGCGAAGAAGAAGTTGGGGTCGATGCCATCCGGATTGATGGCCAGGGCTTTCTGCAGGTAACGACGCGCCTTGTCGTCATCACCGAACGCGATAGGCCAGCCGGGCACCTGATAGTAGAGGCTGCCCAGGGAGGTGTAGGCGGAGCCGTCCAGGGCGGTGTCGTCAATCCGGATCGCCTGCTCCAGGTGTTTCCGGGCGTCCCTGACCAGGCCAAGGGCTCCCAGGCCACCCTTCTCGCCAGCCCAGGTACTCAGCACGATGGCTCGCCAGATATGGGACTCCGCCCGTTGCGGGTAGTGCTCGACAAACGCCTCGGTCTGTTCGGCCAGCGCTTCGAATGCCTTCTCGCGGTCGTCTGCCGGCAAACGGTACTGGATTTCCGCCCAGCGATGCTGGATCGCGGACAGCTCGGACGACAGGCCCGCGTCCGGGGTTTCGGCCATGGCCGCCACGGACAACAGTGACATCAGTAGTACAACAACCCATTTCATGAGGACACCCCCGAGTTCAGATAACGCCGGATGACCGGCAATTGCCTGATAACGGCCCTGTCCACCAGCCGCGGCATAACGCCATTGATGATCACGAACAGCCGCTCCGGCCAACCGATGAAGCAACGTCGCTGATCGCGGATCATGGCCCGGACAATGCTGTCCGCCACCTGTTGTGGCGAGTCCATGGCATTGCCCAGAGCCTTGTTGAGTTCATCGACTGCCTGAGGATTCATGGCGGTATGGGTCGCCCTGGGAGCGACAAAGGTGATGTCCACCGGGGTATCCGCCAGCTCCCTTCTCAGCGCCTCGGTAAAGCCGCGCAGACCGAACTTGGTGGCGCAGTATCCGGTATAGCCCGGGTAGCCGATGCTGCCGAACGTCGAACCGATGAAAACCAGCGCACCACCCCCCTGTCCGATAAACCGTGGGACGAAATGGCGGGCGACCAGTATTGCACTGCGGAGATTGACCGCGAGCTGATTGTCGATATCAGCCACCGACGATTGCTGGAGGGCGCTGAACACATTCTGCCCCGCGCAGTGGATCACGCCGTAAAGATCCGGCCAGGTATCGGAAAGCGCCTCCAGTTGGCGGTCCAGGTCCGTGGCCGCCAGGTCCAGCTTCACCGCCTTCACTCCTGCCGGCAGGGTTACCTCCTCCGGACGTCGGGTGGCCACCAGTAGCCGCGCGCCCTCGCCCAGCAACGGCTCGACCAGCGCCCGGCCGATCCCCCCAGTCCCGCCAAGGAGCAGGAAACAACGGTCACGCAACTGCATGATCTGACGCCTCCCTGTAATGGCCGCTGGTTGTCTCCGGCAGCGGAATCCCACGGAGCATGTCGCCATAGAGCCGGTAGACCACCCGGGCGGCATCGATGATCGCCTGCTGGTCATCCGGATCGGCGATCCCGTCCATCAGCCTACGGAAGAATTCGAAATGCTCCTGATCCAGTGCACCATGGGAGTACAGGTAACTGAAAGCACTGTCCGGCAGGCCCAGGTGAGTCTGGATCTGCGTTGCCAATGGGGTGGCCAGTTCGACGGAGGTACCTTCGAGCACCTGCACCATGCCAAAGAATGCCGCCGGATTGCCGCGGTCGATCTGGTGATAGAGGTAGGCCACCATCAGTTCGATGGACAGGTCGGGGCGGCTGGCCCTGCACTCCTCCCGGTCCAGGCCGCAGGCCGCCAGATCATCGAGAATCCACTCGTGGTGCCCGATTTCCTCTTCGATGTACTCCACCAGGGCCTTGCGGACAGATTCCAGGCGGTCAGGCAGTCGCCCGCCACAGGCCATCATCAGCGGCACAGTGTGCTTGACGTGATGGAAGGCCTGGGTCAGGAACCAGGTATAACTCTCCAGGGTCACCCGGCCTTCCCGGACGGCATTGATGACGGGTGCACGGGTCACGTGGGTTCGTGCCTGCTCGGTTTCGGCCTGAAGCCGCTCGAAAAATGCCATGGAATGTCCTCCTGGGCGGTTGGTATGGATCGGGTAACTGCCGGCAATGATCGCAGGCAGGTCAGCTTGTATCCGGTCGCGTACGGGCCGGCCATTGGCCGTCAGATAACCGTCGCTGGCGGACAGGGGGTGATGGAGCTGGTACAGGGTGTCCAGTCGCGCATAATCCGGTAACCGGTCGTTCAGTCCGCGCAGGCGTTCATCCATGACAGAAGGCGACTGTCCCGGGGCCACCGCAACCAGGGCCGAAGGCCGCGGGGCACCGTCCCCGAACACCACTGCCTGGTGGACGCCGAGGCCGTGGACCAGCTCTGCCTCCAGCCATTCCGGACTGATATTGCGGCCAAACCCGGTAATAATCAGGTTCTTGGACCGGCCATCCACATGCAGGAAGCCCTCCCTGTCGAGGTGCCCCAGGTCACCGGTATCCAGCCATTCCTGCGTGACCTGGCGATCGCCGAGATAGCCAAGGTGAGAGTGTCCCCGCACCTCGATATGTCGCGCCGCATTCACCCTTACCTGTACATGGCCCAGGGGCCGGCCCGCCGCTCCGGGTCTGTTATCCCCGGGCACGTTCAGTGCAACCACCGACCCGCACTCAGACAGGCCATAACCTTCGTACAGGGGCAGCCCGAGATCCTGGGCCCGTGACAGCAGGGAGGCAGCCACTTTGCCGCCACCCACTGCGATAAAACGGAAGCGATCGGGCACCAGCCAGTCGGCCTCGACGGCATCCAGCAGCACACGGGCCAGTTCCGGCACAAGAATCAGCGATTCCGGCTGCCAGCGATTCAGGGCAGCAACCAGGGTGCGTGCATCAACGCCACTGCTGCCGAGCAGGCCCAGGGAAGCCAGAGGCTCGACCCGCAGCGTCGCTCCCATCGTCAGTGGCAGGTAGACTCCGGCGATATTCTCAAGCAACGTCGCCAATGGCAGCAGGCACAGGTGCTCATTGATACCAAGCGGAGCCAGCCGTTGCCGTAGTGCCTCCGCCGTCGCCAGCATCTGCGCCAGGGACAGACACACACCCCTGGGGGTGCCGGTACTGCCGGAGGTAAAGGTGACCTTCGAGGTTCCCGCTGGCAGGTCGATGGATTCCTGCGAGTCTGCCAGACGCTCCATCCACACCCCCTGCCCAAGAGATGTTCGCGCCAGATCAGTGTCGGGCCACAGCAGCGCGTCGAGTCCCGCCTGCTGTACCAGGTGGCTTACCTGCGTTGTCGAGAAGAATGATGGCACCGGCACGCAGACCACCCCTGCCACCTGGCAAGCCAGATCCGCCATTACCCAGGCCGGCGTGTTGTCCCCGCACAGACCAATACGCCGCCGCCCCTGGCGGACCAGGGCGTCCGCAAGGGTTCGAACAGCCTCCATCAGAGACCGGTAGCTGTACGACCCGGAACCGGAAACCAGCGCGGTCCGCTCCGGGGTCTCCTCCGCAATCCGCTGGATAGTGTCAGGCAATGTGGCCATGGCACCCTCCCAGGACCCGGGTCGGCTGGCCTGAGTGGCTGACGGCATCCCGAAGGAGCGACACCTGGTCCAGCGCACCGGCACTTCGGAGTTTCTGTATACCCGGAGGCACATGGATGGCCATCACCCTGGGCTGGTGCTGGTAGTAACGCCCCCAGGCACAGCCGCCGCCCGGCAGGCGTTCTGGCGCGGCCGGACCAAGATCAGCGACATCGATGCCCATCAGACGGAACCCGTTGCGCAACCGGCTGGTGCCGGTACAGACCACCCACTCCACCGCCTCACCCTCCAGCCAGGGGGCCATGGTGATGAAGAGGTGACGGCTGACACCAGCCTCCACGCCGGCAAGATGAGCGATCTCAACTATGCGGGAACGGCTTGACGGGAAACCGGGGAGGCAGAGTTCCACCGGATCATCAAGATAGTCCTCAAGGAACAGGCGGCTGTCTCCGGCTCTTCGCACACCCACCACCGCCAGCAGCGTCCCCTGCTCCGTTGTCATCGCCAGCAGCGGCGGTAACGTCAGTTCCGGGCAGGCATCATAGGCCTGGCGAAACCGTCGCAGGATAAAATCACCGGCCCGACGGGCATTGGCAGTGCCGGGGCGAACTTCACACAACCAGCGGGTCCCGAACCGGGCAACCGGACGCACCTCATCCGAGGTCACATCAAGGGCCGGGGGCATGGTCAGCGGATCGGTCATGGGCTCTCTCCCTGTGTTTGCCCCAGAGTAGGGAGGCAGCCTTAAACCAGCCTTAACAGGCGCGGGCTTTTTTCTTAAGGGAGGCTTAAGCTTTCTGTGGCAGACTGCGCCGATCGTGCTCCGGCATAACCGAATGAGAGAGAGGGTGAATGCGGATACTGCTCGTGGAAGATGACCATATGCTGGCCAGCACCATGTTATCCATGCTGAGGGATGACCAGCATACCGTGGACTGGCTGGACGACGGCCAACAGGCCCTGGCCGCACTGACCCGCGATGACTTTGATCTGGTCGTCCTGGACCTGACACTGCCGCGGCTGGATGGCCTGGAGGTCCTGGCCCGAGCCAGACAGTCCGGCGCCGGAACCCCTGTCATCATACTGACCGCCCGGTCCGAACTGGACGAGAAACTGCAGGCACTGGATGCCGGTGCGGACGACTACCTCACCAAACCCTTCGCCATGGCGGAACTCAAGGCGCGCATCCGCGCGGTCACCCGCCGTGGCAGGGCATCACCGGAGAACGGCCTGACGGTCGGTGACCTGCGCCTCAACCCAGATACGGGTCAACTGACAATTGGCGAACAGACCACCTCCCTGCCCCGCAGCGAACTGCAGATCCTGCATTACCTGATGCGCCACCCGGACCAGGTTGCCACACGCCGCCGGCTTGAGGAGCAGCTGTACGGCTGGGATCAGGGGGCGGAAAGCAATGCTCTGGAAGTGCATATCCATCACCTGCGGCGGCGACTTGGCAAAACGGCGATCCGCACGGTGCGCGGCGTGGGCTACCTGCTGGACAGCCAGCAGGCCGGCTACTGCGGGGACCAGCCATGTCCATGACGCGGACGCTGATTCTGCTGGTCACGTCGTTCGTGGTACTGATCGCCGCCGTCGCCGCCACCTGGAGTTACATTGAAAGCAACCACGAACTGGAAGAGCTCTTTGACGCGGAGCTGGCCCAGAGTACCCGGATCGTGCAGGGGCTGGTGCAAAACCTCGCCACCACACAGTCCCCGGAGCAGCTGGCCGGCGCCCTGAAGCAGACCCTGCAGCTACCCGAGGGCGCCCTGGACGAAAGTGATGACAATGAAATCCTTCCGGACGGTACAGGCCACAAGTACGAGAAGAAGCTCGCCTTTGAAGTCTGGAACCCCGACGGCGAGCCGGTCCTGGATACCCTCGCCGCCAATGATTCCATGGTGCTCGCACCAGGCTATGGCTGGGCCGAAGCCACGGGATTCCAGTGGCGAACCTTTACCCTAAGGGACGAGCAGACCGGTTACTGGATTCGCACGGCCCAGCGCGAGGATATTCGTCAGGAACTGAGTCAGGAACTGGCACTGGGCAACGTCCTGCCCCTGATCGTCGCCCTGCCCCTGTTGACCATTGCGGTGGCGGGCGCCATTCAGTTGGGCTTCCGCCCGCTGAGAAGGCTGGAGCAACCGATACGGCATATGGCGCCGGAGCGCATTCATCACCTGGACGCCCGTCATGCCCCCCGGGAAGTCAGCGGCCTGGTGTTGGCAGTGAACGCCCTCCTCGACCGGCTTGACCAGGCCCTGGACCGGGAACGTCGCTTCTCGGCCGATGCGGCCCATGAACTGCGTACACCGTTGGCGGCCCTGCGCCTGAACCTTGAGAAACTGGAACAGGACTCCCCCGAGACCCACGGCGATCTGATCGCCTCAGTCGACCGCATGGTTCACCTGGTTGAGCAGATGCTTCTGCTGAGTCGCGTCGATGCGGGTGTGGATTCCGCCCTGGAGGAGCATGATCTGGCTGAAATCGTCACCCAGAGCATCGCCGATGTCTTCCCCCTGGCGAGCCGCAAGGACATTGAACCATCACTGGAAAACCACGCCGGCGATACCGCCGTCCGGTGTCAGGCCACCCTGGTCAGCACGTTGATGCGATCACTGCTGGCCAATGCGGTCCAGTACAGTCCGCCAGGCACCCGCATCGACGTGCAACTGCAGGACAGGGACAGAGGCATCGAGATCAGCATCTGTGATCAGGGGCCGGGCATACCGCCGGCCGATAGAGAGAAGGCGCTCGGGCGCTTCTCCCGGCTGGACCAGCGGCAGGGCTCCGGCGCCGGACTGGGACTTGCCATCGCGAGACGCATTGCCGAGCTGCACCATGGGCAGTTGACACTGCGGGACCGGTGCGATGGCCGACCCGGCCTCTGCGCCTGCATCTGGCTGCCACACCACATATCAGCGACAGACACCGTCAGGCCGAGCGCTTCCTCGCCTCCTTGATCACGTCGTAGGCGTGACTGATCTCCCGGGTCCGCTCCTCGGCCATTTCCCGCATGCTCTCGGGCAGGCCGCGACCCGCCAGTTTGTCCGGGTGGTTCTCGCTCATCAGCTTGCGATAGGCACGTTTGAGTTCAGCATCGCCGATAGAGGGACTGACGCCCAGGGTCTTGTAGGCATCGTCAATCTGCTGGGCACTGGAGTAGTTGCCGGCCCCGGACGCACTCGCCCGGGCGCCCCTCAGGGTTGCCTCGAGCTGTTCCACCAGGCTGTCCGGCAGGCCCAGGCCGCGGGCGATACGCACCAGCATGTCATGCTCCGCCGGGTGCACCTGACCATCGGCGGACACCGCCGATACCTGCACCTGGAGGAACATCTGCAGCAGCGCGGGCTGACCGCCGCAGACCTGGCGGAACCGCTGCAGCTCGGCGTCCAGATCAAAATCTTCCGACTTGCCCCGGTTGAAGGCCGCCTTGGCGGTCTCACGCTGGGTTGCATTGAGATGGAAGCGATCAAACATGGCTTCCGCCATCTGGATCTCGTCCCGCGTGACCACGCCATCCGCCTTGCTCACCGCCCCCATTACCGCAAAAACGGACTCCACAAAACCAGACTGGAGGTCCCGCAGGCGTCCCACCAACTTGCTCTTCAGGCGATTGAACAGGAACGCCCCGACAGCACCCCCGATGATCAGACCCGGAAACTTTCCAAAGGCGTATCCGATGGCAGCGCCCAACAGAATGGCAAAAAGCATGCTTTCATCCCTTCGTGTAAGTTTTTCGCACTATACCGATTTTTTCACCGATTCTCCCGGTATCCGATATGGACCGGAATCGGTCGGCAGGCTTCACACCGTGATACCGGGGCGATACCATTCAGCTTTATTCCTCCTGACAGGACCGGCATGACACTCCTGATTCTCTTTGCCTTCCTCTCCATCGGCTTTTCATTCCTGTGTTCCATACTCGAGGCCGCACTACTATCCATCACCCCGAGTTATATTGCGTCCCTGGGCAAGGACAAACCCACTCTGTTCGTGCGCCTGCGCAAACTCAAGGATGAAATCGACGACCCGCTGTCGGCCATCCTGACCCTGAACACCATCGCCCATACCGTGGGCGCCACCGGCGTCGGTGCCCAGGTCACCGTGGTGTTTGGTGAAGCCTGGCTGGGCGCCGCTTCCGCCGCGATGACCCTGGCCATCCTCATACTGTCGGAAATCATCCCCAAGACCATCGGTGCCAAATACTGGCGGAGTATCGCCCCGGCACTCCCCTCCATGCTTGGCTTCATGATGAAAGCCCTGCTGCCGTTCGTCTGGCTGTCCAAGCAGGTGACCCGCCGTCTCACTTCCACGGACGAGGAAACCGATGTGCGGGGTGAAATCAGCGCCCTGGCGGAAATCGGCCGGGACCAGCAGGCACTGGATGAGGACGAGCGGCGGATTATCCAGAACGTGCTGCGTTTCCACGAGATCAAGGTCAGTGCCGTAATGACGCCACGCACGGTGTGCAAGACCATCTCCCCGGACACCACCCTGGATGAGTTCCTGAAGAAGGTCCGCAGCACGCCCTTCTCCCGGTTTCCGGTACTTGACGAGGACTGGGAGGCCCTGGGCTATATCCACAAGGCCGACCTCATCACGCTGGACGAGGATACACCGCTAATGGACAGCCTGCGCCAGATCATGCGGGTCAAGGCCAACACCAATATCGAGTACCTGTTCTCCGAAATGCTCCGGGAACGGCAGCACATGGCCGTGGTCTACGATGAGCTGGGCACCTGGCTGGGTATTGTCACCCTGGAGGACCTGCTGGAAACCCTGCTGGGCACCGAGATCATGGACGAGACGGACAATGTCTCCAACCTGCGCCGTTACGCCAAGCAACGCTGGAGCCGCAAGCTCCGCCAGCGGGGGGCAGTAGCGCCACGGGATTGACCGGCGTCGGGCGGCGGACAACCGGGTCCGTTCGCCATCGGGAAAGCCGTTAGTCGAGAATGTCGTTGATCGGGAAGAGTCCGCC
>NZ_JAVVLT010000026.1:0-13028 GCF_036224885.1 Marinobacter sp. OP 3.4 | reverse complement strand
GGCGCAACGCGGCTATCAAGGCCCTCAGTGGCTCCCGAAGGGCGCGACGCTGAGGTTTCTGGCCGGTGTTGCCAGCCCTTGATGTGGAACCATCACACCGGCGGACTGGCGCCTTGGCCAGAAACCTCAGCGTCGCGCAGTAGGCTAACGAATTACCCAGACGGGACACTAGAGAGGAAATCAGAGTGTCCAGGTCAGGTCGACAGACACATCCGGCACATGGGTGGTCACCACGTCGGGGCCGGCGCTGTCCAGCAGGGTACCGGCACGAAGCCCGCCGGAAAGGTGCTCACCACTGACCCGCCAGAACACCTCCGCCACGCTGGCCCGGCTGGTCAGGTGCGGATCCACCGCGGCTTCGGCCCACCCCCGGAGTAACGAGAAGCGAATGCTGGTATACAGGTTCATGGGTGACCAGAGCGGTCGGCTGCGGGTTTGGCTATCCAGCCGCAGCCAGCCCCCTTCCCGGCCTCGCAGGGCCTGGCCGCCAAATCCATGCATCATACCCGGCCCCACTTCCATATAACGCCAGGAAGGCAGTTCATTGGGGGTGAACTGGTACTCCCCCTGGAGTGCCCAATCCATGTTCAGCCACTGGCGCCGGAGGTTGGCGCTCAGGTTATAGCGCTGGAAGGTTCCCAGCCCTTCCCCGCAGGATTCCTGCTCGGCACCTTCCGTCAGTGCCACGCAGCCCTCCACGGAAAAGCCGAGGTCACCGTAGGTATCCAGCATCGGCAGGTACCGTTCCACCTGGCCATCGAGACGCAACAGGGAGTAACTGCGCCGGGACTCATCACTCAGGTCACCGTCCTGGTACCAGCGACGGGTGACGTCAGTGGTAATAACCCGCGCATCCAGGCTGGCACTGTCACCACGGTACAGGGAGCGGGCCAGGTCGATTTCCAGGGTCTGGCGGGTGCCCCCGAACCGCTTGACGTCACCGTCGTCCACCTCGTTCTCGTATTCGTGGATGCGGCCACGGAACTCCAACTGGTTGTCTCCCATGGGCACCCGCCAGGTCAGGCCCATGTCCATGGTGCTGTCGCCAGGCCGCTGGGAGGTGGACCAGTTGCCGTCCACGGACAGGTTATTGCTGAGCCCGGGAATCCGGTCCGTTTCGAATCCCACCCGGACCCGGTCGCTCTGCTCGGCCTCGTGATCTTCACCCCGCAGGAAGAAATTCTCGCCGATCCACTGGTCCCTGGCGGCACTGGATGAAATGGGAATGGCGGCCGTGGAGGCATCCGTACGGGTAGCCACGATCACCGGCGCGGATGCAGACGTCGCCCCGGACGTTGCCGTCGTCTCCTGGCCGCGACGTACCCAGGCCAGGCTCTTTTGCAGCAATCCCATGGTGCGCTGGTGCTGCCCGGCATCGATACCAGCGGCTGTGCTGTCCGCCATGGACGTTGCACAAAACCCCGCCGTGGCCATCAGCGCAATGATGACCGGGAGGATCTGGCGTGTGCTGGGTGAGACGTGGGGCATGCGGATCAATGGTGTCGGGTGCCGGTTTTGTGCCGTCATCCTAAACTGAATAATTACAACTAATCCATGATTTCAGCCCCACGGTAGCAGGACTTTACAATTTTAATATTTCTTACGAAACAGAGACTTCGGCAAGCCTTTGAAACCCCGACATCAAGTCATAACACGCCCACTCTCACGACAGGCGTTGTTTACAGTTGGATACAGGGTTACAGGGAATTCGGAGTGTCACGCCTTGCGGAACAGAGCGACATCCTTGCGGGGGATATCCAGCCACCAGCCGAATCGATCGGCCAGCCAGCGTAACGTCTCTTCCCGGTAGAACACGATATGGGTGGGATCGCGGCGGTAGTGCCAGTTCGCGAACCGGCTGTCGTCGGTCTGGAAGCAGGTCATCACCCCCAGCGTGCCTCCGGACCTGAGCATCCCATCGAGCTGCCGGAAGACGCCCCAGGGATCACGCAGGTGTTCAACCACCTCCGTGCAGGTAATGAAATCCCATTGCCGCGCCAGTACCGAAGCATTCGGGAAGAACACCGGGTCATAGCAGGTGACCGCCAGCCCCCGCTCCTCCAGCATGGCCGCCAGTGCCGGCCCCGGGCCGCAGCCGAAATCCAGTCCCTGTTGCCCCGGCGACAGCCTGCCTAGTAGCGGCGTGGCCAGTTTGTCCAGGAAACGACGGTACCCCGGATCGTCCACGGCATTGTCGTGGAGCCGATACACCTGCGCCTCGTCCTGTTCCGACAGCCATCCATCCGGGTCCATGACCGTGGCCCGGCATTGCCCGCAACGACGGTACAGGCGCTCCCCCACACGGGCGAACTCCGCCAGGGGCCCGCCCTGGCAGACACTGCAGAAATCCCGGGCTGCCAGGCGTTGAGTCGTCAAGCAGATCTCCAGATTACGATCCGTGAGTTTGAGAACCAGGAAGCCGTCAATCAACCGGAGGGCACTGACAGCCCCCCTTTCCTCTCAGCCGCCCTTGCGGATCTGGAGCATCGCCGCCATCTTCTCGTGGAGCTTGTTGACCGCCTTCAGCGGCCGCACCATGACCTTGAAGTCACGGATGCGACCCTCCTCATCCCACTGGATCATGTCGATACCGTTGATCACGATACCATCCAGTTCGGTGCGGAATTCCAGTACGGCGTTATTGCCATCCACAATCTCCCGCAGGTACTCGAACTGATCATTGCCCAGCACATAAAATGCCGCCGCCAGATACTCCCTGGTGATGGCCTTACCTTCCTGTGGAGTATGCACCACGGGTGAGTGGAATACGGCATCGTCAGCCAGCAGGTCATCCAGCCCGTTGACGTCACGGTCCCGCATCAGTTGGTGCCAGGTCTTGAGGGTATCGATCACGTTGTCTACTCCAGGTTGTTGTCGTTGTGATGGTGCGGCTGACTCCGGTCAGGCAGTGCCGGATGTCGCCTCCGAGGAATCCTCCTCGGCCTTGCGGTCCCTGGCGGCCTTGGGCGGCACCAGGCTGATAAGCTGCCAGTCGGTTTCCGGAGCCACCTTCTCGCCCGCCAGGATCGGGTGGATCTTGTCCTTGTCATTGATCACGAACAACAATCGGGCCTCGCCGTCATGCCGTGCCAGGAAATCCTCGTAGGTGAAACTCTCGCTCAACTGGGTGGTCTTCACCGTATAACCGCGACTCATCAGGCTGGCGAGTTTGGGGTAGGAAAGATCGTTGAACAGGCCCCGGGTCTGCTGGATCTTCTCGGCGGTCTGGTGGCTGGCCTTGGAATCCTGCTCGCCTTCCGAGAGGCTGTACACACTGTTGGGGCCGAACCAGTCCAGGAAGTGGTAGGTGGCCAGTGAATTGAGCTGCTTGTAGGGTGAGATAACCAGCAGCTTACCCACCCCGGTCAGGTCCAGGTGGGTGGAGGCATGCTCGGACGTGGGATTACCGAAGTACACCTTCAGCCCATCCATGCGCGCCTGCCGCACGTTCTCCCAGTTGGTATCGGTCAGCACCACGGGAATCTCGTTCTTCTGCAGCGCCAGGGCAATGGCCCGGGCCCCACTGTTGGCTCCCAGGATCAGGAACCCGAACGCGGCGGGTTCGGCTACCCCCAGGGCCTTGGCCACCGGTCGCGCGGTGAGGCTCTGGAGGGTCACGGTGGCGATAATCAGCATGAACACCAGCGGCACCAGGGTGCTGGCGTCCTCATAGCCGTGATTCTCAAGCTGGAACGCGAACAGTGCCGATACCGCCGCGGCCACGATGCCCCGGGGAGCAATCCAGCTCAGGAAGGCCTGCTCCCGCCAGTTCAGCCGGGTGCCAATGGCCGACAGAACAATACTGAGGGGTCGGGCCACCAGCATCAGGATTGCCAGCACCGCAACCAGGCCCCAGCCAAGCTGGGCTATGGCGGCGAAATCCACCCGCGCCGCCAGGATGATGAACAGGGCGGAAATCAGCAGGACACTGAGGGACTCCTTGAATTCCAGGATGTCGTCGATGGGCACCATCTTCATGTTGGCCATCCAGATACCCATCACGGTGACCGTGAGCAGGCCGGATTCATGGGCCAGTTCATTGGACAGGGCATAGACCCCGAGCATGAACGTCAGGGTGCCGGCGTTGTGGAGGTAATGGGGCAGCAGGTGCTTACGCAACGCAACGCCATTGAGCCAGCCGGCCACGGCACCGAACACCATACCCACCACCACGGTCTTGCCGAAGATATAGACCGAGTGCCAGAACACATTGCCCTGCCCCCAGGAGATAATGGCCTCGAACACCAGCACCGCCAGCAGCGCCCCCACCGGGTCGATGATAATGCCCTCCCAGCGCAGGATGTTGGCCAGGTTCTGCTTGGGCCGCACCGACCGGAGCAGCGGCGCGATGACCGTAGGACCGGTAACGATGGAAATGGCCCCGAACAGCAGCGCCACTTCCCAGGACACTTCGAGGATCCACCGGGCTGCCAGGGTGCCGATGATGGCGGTAACCACTGACCCCACCGGCACCAGGTTGCGGACCATGCGACCATGGCCCTTGATCTCGTCATACTTGAGGGTCAGGCTGCCCTCGAACAGGATCACCGCCACCGCCAGCGAGATCATCGGAAACAGCAGGTCACCGAACAACGGTTCCGGTTGCAGCCACCCCAACACCGGACCAGCCGCAATGCCGCCGGCAAGCAGGAACAGGATCGCTGGCATTCGCAGCCGCCAGGCCAGCCACTGACAGAAGAGAGAGGCAACGCCAATACTGGCCAGTACGAGAACGATACTTACGCTCATAGATACCCGGTTCCATTGGTTTCTGATTCGGCGGGAGGACAGAGAGACCTCGCCCGGACAGGATGCTGACAAATCCGGTTCCGGTCAGCCCTGATCGAGTCACAGGATACGCCAGAGGAGAAAAGCTGTACACGGCAGGCCGTTGCAGCCTGCCGTGTCGAGAAAACCACCCGCCCCAGCGGACGGGTAGCGTGTACGGCAGGATCAGGCCTGACGGGCTCGCATGACGCCCAGACCCAACAGCCCCAGGGCCAGCAGGCCCAGGGAGCCCGGCGCGGAGACAGCCGCGGAACGGGTGAGCGAGACATCATAGTCCCAGGTGCCCTCGCCGTCGGCCAGGTAGGGAGGCACCTCGCCCCCCAGGGCCAGGGTGAAGGTACCGGTTTCCGGCAGGATGAAATCCATCAGGGATTCATCGCCGGCGGTGGATGACAGGGTCACCAGGGAAAACAGGTCCCAGTCACCGGCATTGTTGAAGTAGAACGGCTGGGAGAAGCTGTCCGGTGTACCGGTGTACAGCGAGAAGGCCACATCGGTGGTGTCGCTGCCGGCAAACAGGCTGATGCTCTCGCCGGCGGTACCGTCGAATGACCAGAAATCCACCCAGGAGCCATTGGACTCGGACCAGCCGGATTCGGATTCCAGGCTGCCACTGTAGACAGCACCATCGTCCAGGGCGCCTTCATAGATAATGGCGGAAGAGGCACTGAGCGGGGCCAGCGCCAGGGTGATTGCTGCGATCCATTGTTTCATGACGTCGATCCTTTTCCTTGTGAAGTCAATCAGAGGGCACCGTTGTCCCAGGGGCCGGTGATGGCAAAGGTGATGCCCGGGGTCTGGATGTTCACGAACAGCCACTGGTTGTGGAAGGTGGCACCGCACCATTCACGCCCGGTGTAGTTGCCGGAAAAGCCATTCTTCTCGCCGGCGAGGATCACGTTGTTCTCGGCGAACGGGAAGATCTGGCCGTCGCGGGTCAGGCCATGGAGCAGCTGCTTGGGACGGCTGCCGTCCTCGCACAGGACGATGCCGCCACGGGGGCTGACCGCGATGTTGTCCGGCGAGTTGAGAACGTCGGCGGCCGGGCTCTCGAACACCAGGCGCAGGGTTTCGCTACGGGGGTCATACTCGAAGATCTGACCCTGTCCGGCATCACCACCGGAGGTGGAGACGAAATAGACATAGCCGCTGTCGTACCAGCAACCCTCGCCACGCTCAAAACGGGCACCACCCTTGGCACGACCCTGGCTGTACACCCCCAGGCTGTTGGTGGTGCCGTCCTCGTGGGCCTTTTCCGGGTTGTCGATATCCACCCATTCAACCTGCCAGGTGGTGTCGTTGGGATAGCCCGCCGCCAGGTCGGCCTGGTCCTCGCCCACCACCTTCAGCATCTGCAGCTTGCCGCCTTCCTGCAGGCGACCATGGGTGTCGGGGATGAAGCGGTAGAAACCGGAGGTACCGCGGTCCTCGGTCTCGTAGACAACGCTGGTCACCGGATCCACTGCCACCGCCTCGTGGACGAAACGGCCAAGCCCCTTGAGGGGTTCGGCGGACGGGCGACCGAACGCGGGCACCTCGAACACCCAGCCGTGGGTCTTGACCCCGGCTTCGGTCTCCGGCCCCAGGGTGGTCTCCTCACAGGTCAGCCAGCTACCCCAGGGGGTGGGCCCGCCGGCGCAGTTGGTGGAAGTACCGGACAGTGCCGCGTAGCTGTCGAGCCACTTGCCCTGGTAGGTATCAAAGGTCAGCGTGGTGTTGCCGCCCGACGTGCGCGGGTCGTAGGCAAGACGGGTGAACGGATCACCGACCCCACGGACCTCGTGGTTGCGGATCATGGTGACGGTGTTGCCCTTGGCGGCCACCACGCCCATGCCGTCATGGGAGCCCGGGGTCACAATGCCGTCGGACATGGTGTCACCGGTCCAGCCAAAGCTCTGGTACCGGAAGCCATCCGGCAGGGCCAGCAGGTACAGGCCGGTGGTTTCATCGGCCTTCAGGGACAGGGGGCCATAATCCGGGCTATACGGCAGGCTGGCGGCGCGCAAGTCGCGACTGGCGAGACCACCGAAGGCCAGCCCGGCGGCGCCCAGCAGGCTGCTTTTCAGGAGGGAACGACGATTGAGGCTCAGCGAATCCGATCGGGACTGTTCAGGCAGTTGTACAGGATTGGTCTGTTTCATACGTCTCTCTCTGTTCTGGTTGTATGACCGGGCCTGATGGCCCGGCTGTCTGTCACCATAGAGAGCAGGTCTTACCGTCGGGTGTCCGGTCCTTGATGTTTCCCTGACGGTTTAAAGACGTATAGCTGGAAAATGTACACATGTCATATGACCATGATGTGCCGGACACAAAAAAGGCCGGCAAGGACCGGCCTGACTGAGATGGGTTACCTGAGAACCCGCAAGTCAGGGCTTGCGCCCCTTCATTGCGTTGGCTACCAGAGAAATCACCAGCAACACCAGGAAGATAAAGAAAAGGATCTTGGCAATGCCTGCGGCGGTTCCGGCAATACCCCCAAAGCCAAGGACCCCGGCAATAATGGCAATGATCAGACAGACAACGGCCCAATAAAGCATCGTTCCCTCCTTAGAGTTGGCCCACCTGAGTGGGATGCCAACGCAACATGAGTTTGGGTAACGCACTTCAACCATTGGCTCTGTGGCGGAAAAACTCAAGAAATCAGCGGCTTCCTGACCAACATTTAATACTCATCATTGTGCCCTGAACGGATAACGCCACCTGCAGGAGGTCCAGAAACCTATTCTGCGGAAACGTTCACAGGCAGCATCTGGGTATTCTTGATCTCCCGCAGTGCAAAGTTGGAATTGACCTGGGCAATGCCCTGCAGGGTGAATATTTTTTCATTGAGGAAACGGTCATAGCTGGCCATGTCCGCCACCACGACCCGCAGCACGAAATCCGCATTGCCGGTCACCGCAAAGCACTGGAGCACCTCCGGGTAACTGCTCACCTGCCGCTCAATTTCCGCCGTGCTGTCGATGGTGTGCCGTTGCAGGGACAGGTTCACCAGTACACATAGCCCCTGACCCATGGCCTCGGGATCGAGCCGGGCGCTATAGCCGGTAACCACTCCGGCCTCCTCCAGTCCGCGAACCCGTCGCCAGCAGGCGGCCGGTGACAGCCCGACCCGTTCCGCCAGCGACTGGTTGCTGATACGGCCATCCTGCTGGAGCACGTCCAGAATGCGACGGTCCAGCTTATCCAGATCAACCTGTTTCATTTGGTAACACCTGATTTTTATCAAAGAGTCTTTCGTTTTTATTGTTGATCACTGCGTTTTATTTCGCAAACCCCCATCAAAGCTGCTCAAAAAGCAAACACATTTTGCGCGTCCCCCTTTAGACTTTTGTTCATAAAATCAACAAAAGGAGGGCGCCATGTCCACCGATACCCGTCAACCTGATACCGTCCAACCGGATCCCCCCCAACTGGACGACTACAAACTGGAAGACCGCTACCTGCGGGAATCCGGTCGCGTATTCCTCACCGGTACCCAGGCCCTGGTGCGCATCCCACTGATGCAGGCCGCCCTGGACCGCAGGCAGGGCCTGAACACCGCCGGCATGGTCAGCGGCTACCGGGGCTCACCCCTGGGGGCCTATGACCAGGCTCTGTGGCAGGCCGGTGACCTGCTGGAGCAGAACCGGATCGACTTCGTTCCCGCCATCAACGAGGACCTGGCGGCCACCATCATGCTGGGCACCCAACAGGTGGAAACCGACGACGACCGCCAGGTGGATGGCGTGTTCGGCCTCTGGTACGGCAAGGGCCCGGGCGTCGACCGGGCCGGGGATGCCCTCAAGCATGGCACCACCTACGGCAGTTCTCCCCACGGCGGCGTGCTGGTGGTGGCCGGGGATGACCACGGCTGTGTGTCCTCCTCCATGCCGCACCAGTCCGACGTGGCGTTCATGAGCTTCTTCATGCCCACCATCAACCCGGCCAATATTGCCGAATACCTGGAGTTCGGCCTCTGGGGTTACGCCCTGTCCCGCTACAGTGGCTGCTGGGTGGGCTTCAAGGCCATCTCGGAAACCGTGGAAAGCGCCGCGTCGGTAGAACTACCACCGCTGCCTGAGTTCGTGACCCCGGACGATTTCACGCCACCGGCGGACGGCCTGCACTACCGCTGGCCGGACCTGCCCGGGCCACAACTGGAAACCCGTATCGAGCACAAGCTGGCCGCCGTGCAGGCCTTTGCCCGGGCTAACCCCATCGACCGCTGCCTGTATAACAATCGGGACGCCCGCTTCGGCATCGTCACCACCGGTAAGGGCCACCTGGACCTGCTGGAAGCCCTGGACCTGCTGGGTATTGATGAAGACAGGGCCCGGAAGATGGGCCTGGACATCTACAAGATCGGCATGGTGTGGCCCCTGGAGCGCAAGGGCGTGCTGGACTTCGTCCACGGCAAGCAGGAAGTGCTGGTGATCGAGGAAAAGCGCGGCATCATCGAAAGCCAGATCAAGGAAACCATGTCCGAGCCGGACCGCCCCGGCGAAGTGCTGATCACCGGCAAGCAGGACGAACTGGGGCGGCCACTGATTCCTTACGTGGGCGAGCTGAGCCCGAAACTGGTGGCCGGCTTCCTGGCCGCCCGCCTGGGCCGGTTCTTCGAGATCGACTTCAACGAGCGCCTGATGGCCATCAACACCATGACCACCGCCCAGGATCCCGGCGGTGTCAGACGCCTGCCCTACTTCTGCTCCGGCTGCCCCCACAACACCTCCACCAAGGTACCGGAAGGCAGCAAGGCCCTGGCCGGCATCGGATGCCACTTCATGGCCTCCTGGATGGGCCGCAACACCGAATCCCTGATCCAGATGGGCGGCGAAGGCGTCAACTGGATCGGCAAGAGCCGCTACACCGGCAACCCCCACGTGTTCCAGAACCTGGGGGAAGGCACCTACTTCCACTCCGGCTCCATGGCCATCCGCCAGGCGGTGGCCGCGGGCATCAACATCACCTACAAGATCCTGTTCAATGACGCTGTCGCCATGACCGGTGGCCAGCCGGTGGACGGCCAGATCACCGTGGACGCCATTGCCCAGCAGGTGGCCTCCGAGGGCGTCAAACGGGTGGTGGTGCTCAGCGATGAGCCGGAGAAGTACGACGGCCACAAGGACCGTTTCCCGAAGGATGTCACCTTCCACGACCGCAGCGAACTGGACCAGGTGCAGCGGGAGTTGCGGGACATCCCCGGCTGTACCGTACTGATATACGACCAGACCTGTGCCGCCGAGAAACGCCGTCGCCGCAAGCGCCAGCAGTTCCCGGATCCGGCCAAGCGGGCCTTTATCAACCACCATGTGTGCGAAGGCTGCGGTGACTGCTCGGTTCAGTCCAACTGCCTGTCCGTGGTGCCCCGCAAGACCGAACTGGGTCGCAAGCGCAAGATCGACCAGTCGTCCTGCAACAAGGATTATTCCTGCGTCAACGGCTTCTGCCCCAGCTTCGTCACCATCGAGGGCGGCCAGCTACGCAAGAGTCGTGGCATGGACACCGGCTCGGTACTGACCCGCAAACTCGCCGACGTGCCGGCCCCGGAGCTGCCGGCCATGACCGGCTCCTACGACCTGCTGGTGGGCGGCGTCGGTGGCACCGGCGTGGTCACCGTGGGCCAGCTCATCACCATGGCGGCCCACCTGGAATCGAAAGGTGCTTCGGTACTGGACTTCATGGGCTTCGCCCAGAAAGGCGGCACCGTGCTCAGCTACGTGCGCATGGCCCCCTCCCCGGACCGGCTGCACCAGGTCCGCACCAGCAACGGCCAGGCCGACGCGGTCATCGCCTGTGACCTGGTGGTGGCCAGCTCCCAGAAAGCCCTGAGCGTACTGCGGCCAAACCATACCCGCATTGTCGCCAACGAGGCGGAACTGCCCACCGCCGACTACGTGCTCTACCGGGACGCGGACATGCAGGCGGACAAGCGCCTGGACATCCTCCGCAACGCCGTGGGCGACGACCACTTCGCCCGCCTGGACGCCAACGGCATTGCCGACCGTCTGATGGGCGACACCGTGTTCTCCAACGTCATGATGCTCGGCTTCGCCTGGCAGAAAGGCCTGCTGCCCCTGTCCGAAGCGGCCCTGATGAAAGCCATCGAGCTCAACGGCGTAGCCGTCGACCGCAACAAGGAAGCCTTCGGCTGGGGCCGCCTGGCCGCCGTCGACCTGCCGGCCATCACCGACCTGCTGGAAGGCAACCAGGCCGAACCCGTTGAAGTGAAGCCGGAGCCCACCCTGGATCAGCTCATCGACACCCGCTACCACCACCTGGTGGCCTACCAGAGCCGCCGCTGGGCAGATCAGTACCGGGCCAGCGTCGCCAATGTGCGCAAGGCCGAGGAAAGCCTGGGCCACACCAACGGCCTGCTGACCCGGGCCGTAGCCCAACAGCTCTACCGCTTCATGGCCTACAAGGACGAATACGAAGTGGCCCGCCTGTTTGCGGAAACCGACTTCATGAAGGAAGTGAACGACACCTTCGAAGGCGACTTCCAGGTCCACTTCCACCTGGCCCCGCCGATCATGAACAAGGGCACCGACGCCCAGGGCCGCCCGAGGAAGCGTAAATTTGGCCCCTGGATGTTCCGGGCGTTCAAACTGCTGGCGAAATTCCGCGGACTGCGGGGCACCGCCATCGACCCGTTCCGCTACTCCGCCGACCGCAAGCTGGACCGTGCCTTGCTGAAGGAATACCAGGCACTCGTTGACCGCATCGAGAAGGGACTGGACGCCAGCAACTACGATACCTTCCTGCAACTGGCGGAACTGCCGGCGGACGTAAGGGGGTACGGCCCGGTGCGGGAGCAGGCGGCGGAAGCCATCGGTGAAAAGCAGGCTCAGCTCTACAAGGCCCTGGACACCGGTCGCCCCACCCTGATCCGCACCCATCAGGCCGACGACCAGACGGACGAAAAGGAGGCAGACCATGTTTGAAGCCCTCAAGCCCCTGCCCCAGGACCCGATCCTGCAACTGATGCAGACCTTCCGGGACGACCCGCGCCCCAACAAGGTGGACCTGGGCATCGGCGTCTACAAGGACGACGCTGGCAACACCCCCATCATGGCCGCCGTCCACGAAGCGGAACGGCGGATGCTGGATGGCGAAACCACCAAGAGCTACGTAGGCCCGGCTGGCTCCGCCGGCTACAACAACGCCATGGGTCACCTGATCCTGGGCAACGACAGCCCGCTCATCCGCGACCAGCGCACCTCCGTGGTCCAGACCCCGGGCGGCTGCGGCGCCCTGCGCATGGCGGCGGAATTCCTGCGCCTGTGCAAACCCGACACCACCGTGTGGGTCAGCACTCCCACCTGGGCCAACCACCTGCCCCTGCTGGGCGGCGCCGGACTCACCATCCGCGAATATCCCTACCTGAATCGCGACACATTACAGGTAGACTCCGCCGCCATGCTGGAAAGCCTGGAAGGGGGCCAGGCCGGCGACGTGGTGCTACTCCACGGTTGCTGCCACAACCCCTCCGGGGCCGACCTGAGTGTCGAACAGTGGCAGGACGTCACCAGCCTGATCCAGCGCAAGGGCCTGCTGCCCTTCGTGGACATGGCCTACCAGGGCCTGGGCGACGGCCTGGACCAGGACGCCACCGGCCTCCGACACCTGGCCAGCCAGGTACCGGAAATGCTGGTAGCCGCCTCCTGCTCCAAGAACTTCGGCCTCTACCGGGAACGCACCGGCGCCCTGATGCTGATCTCGGAAACCCCGGACATCAACCAGGCCGCCACCAGCCAGCTGCTGAGCGTCATCCGCTCCCACTACTCCATGCCACCGGCCCACGGCGCCGGCATCGTGGAAACCATACTGGGAGACAACGACCTGACCCGGCAATGGCAGAACGAACTGAACGGCATGTGCGAGCGCATTCTCCACCTGCGCCACGCCTTCGCCGAAGCCCTGGCCCCGGCGGGCGACTTCAGCTTCATCGCCCGGCAGCGGGGCATGTTCTCGTTCCTCGGCATCGGACCGGAACAGGTAAAGACACTGCGGGAAGACCACGGCATCTACCTGCTGGATTCCAGCCGGGTGAACGTGGCGGGACTGAACGACAAGGTACTGCCGCGAGTCGCGGAAGCCATCAGGAGTGTTTTGTAGGTCCTTCTGACGGTAACCCTAAAAAAATCGAGAGAACCTTAGCGGGCAGCTCCAAGGTCTGAAGCAGTGGGTCCGGGATGCTTTTCCAGGACCTTCGAAAACAGGGACGTTTTCGAAGAGCCTCCATGGATGGATTCACGGCG
>NZ_JAVVLT010000025.1:0-13157 GCF_036224885.1 Marinobacter sp. OP 3.4 | reverse complement strand
TTTCTTCCGGAAAACGTCAAACTCGCTTCGCTCAGACAACGTTTCCCTGCAGAAAAGCACCCCCACCCCTCGGCCCCGGGCAATAGCGCAGGCCTCCACGGTCATTGCTGAGGATTGCACAGGTTTCGGAGGCATGGGGCCGGGAGGTTTTTCCGTAAGAAAAGCCTCCCGGCCCTGTGCCTGTGCTCCAGAACTCATGTCCTTGAAGGGTTGGCTACTCCATATAATCCCGCTTGTACCGGAACTCACAGAGATCCTCGATAATGCAGGCGCCGCACCTGGGCTTGCGGGCGGTGCAGGTGTAGCGGCCGTGGAGGATCAGCCAGTGGTGGGCATCCAGCAGGAATTCCTTCGGTACCAGGCGCATCAGCCGTTTTTCCACTTCCAGTACGTTCTTGCCGGGGGCAATACCGGTGCGGTTGGAGACCCGGAAGATATGGGTATCCACGGCCATGGCCGGCTGGCCGAAGGCGGTATTGAGCACAACGTTAGCGGTTTTCCGGCCCACGCCGGGCAGGGCTTCCAGGTCTTCGCGGGTACTGGGGACCTCGCCGTTGTGCTTTTCGATCAGTGCACGGCAGGTCTTGATCACGTTCTCCGCCTTGCTGTTGAACAGACCGATGGTCTTGATGTATTCCTTCAGGCCGTCCACGCCCAGGGCCAGGATGGCTTCGGGGGTGTTGGCCACCGGGTAGAGCTTGGCGGTGGCCTTGTTGACCCCCACGTCCGTGGCCTGGGCGGACAGGATCACCGCAATCAGCAGTTCAAACGGGGTGCTGTAGTTCAGCTCCGTGGTGGGGCTGGGGTTGGCATCCCGCAGCCGGGTGAAGATCTCAACGCGTTTCTGCTTGTTCATAGGGCCTGATCGGTACGTCGGTGGTCAGGAAATATGGCCGGTTACCCGGACCCGCTTGCTGCCGGCGGCCACGGTATCGGTGGCGCGGGCCTTGCGCCGCTCCTCCAGTCTGGTGTCGATGCCATTCTTGAGGGCGATCAACAGACCCAGGCCCACGAATGCTCCCGGCGGCAGTACCATGAACAGCATGTCCGGATAGTTCCGGAACACCTGGACGGTCCAGTCCGCGGCCATGGGCCCCAGCAGCAGGTGCATGTCGGTAAACAGGGTGCCCTGGCCAATCAGTTCCCGCATGCCCCCCAGGACGATCAGCACCCCCAGGAAACCCAGCCCCATCATGGCGCCATCGAGCAGGGCGGGCAGAGGGGGAACCTTGGAGGCAAAGGCATCGGCCCGGCCCAGGATCGCGCAGTTGGTGACGATCAGCGGAATAAAGATACCGAGGATCTGGTAGAGCTCGTAGGTATAGGCCTGCATCAGCAACTCCGCGCAGGTCACGAAGGACGCGATGATCATCACGAACGCCGGCAGTCGCACCGAGGGGCTGACAAAGTTGCGGATCAGGGACACCGCCAGGTTGGAGCCCATCAGCACCAGCAGGGTGGCAATGCCCAGGCCGATGGCGTTCACCACTGTGCTGGTCACCGCCAGCAGGGGGCACAGCCCCAACACCTGCACCAGGGCCGGGTTGTTGGTCCAGAGGCCGTCGCGGATGATCTCGGCGCTGGTCTTGGTACTCATCAGCCCTCCTCCCGGTGCGGTTGTGGTTCGTCGCTGGTACGGATGTCATCGGCGTCAACGGTGGTCAGGATGGTCTCACGATGCTCGCGAAAATACACCAGCGTATCCTGCACAGCGTTGACCACGGCCGAAGGCGTGATGGTGGCACCGGTAAACTGGTCGAACACACCGCCATTCTTTTTGACCTCCCAGTTCCGGGGCTCGGGGTTTTCCAGGGAGCGCCCCTCGAAGGACAGCACCCAGTTGGATTTCCTGAGCTCCACACGGTCTCCCAGGCCCGGGGTTTCCCGGTGACTGGTGACCCGGACCCCGAGCACCTCACCCTGAAGGTTGATGCCCACCAGCAAGTGGATGTCGCCGGAGTAGCCGTCCGGAGCCACCGCCGGCAGGATCAGTCCCACCGGCTTGCCGTCCTGCCTGGGCACCCAGCCCTTGAGGGGACCGTCAATGGCCAGGCGGCTTCCGGGCGGCAGGGTGACGGTATCCTGTAGCAGGTCGTTGTCATGGGCCGATTCCGGAATGATCTCGTAGAGGGCGCCGGCTTCCGCCCGTGCCACCTGTTCCTGTATCCGGTCTTTGGTGAGTTGCTGGGTGAGGGCGATGGTACCACCAGTAATGATGGCGAACAGGCCCAGGCCGATAGCGCTGCGACGGATGGATTGCGCGAGAGCTGCCATGCCGTTACCCCGTCTTGCCCGGAATGCCCCGGCGCGGCTTGTGATGGCCGTAGGTGCGGGGTGGCGTGTAGTGGTCGATGAAGGGCACCGCGAAGTTCATCAGCAGTACGCTGAAGGCCACGGCATCCGGGTAGTTGCCCCAGGCACGGATGATGTAGATCAGCATCCCGATACAGGCGCCATAGATCAGCTTGCCCTGGTGGCTGGTGGCGGCGGAGACGGGGTCGGTGGCAATGAAGAAGGCGCCCAGCATGGTGCCCCCCGCCAGCAGGTGCATGGACAGCGGGGCGTACTGGTCCTCGTTGGCGCCAAAGGCCAGACTCATCAGTGCCAGGGCGGCCAGCAGGCTGACCGGAATATGCCAGGTGACAATGCGCAGTGCCACCAGGGCCAGCCCTCCCAGCAGGAAGGCACCGTTCACCCACTCCCAGCCCCGGGCCACACCGGCACCAAAGGTGGGGTGTTGCAGTACTTCGACAGCAGTATGGGTGGCAATCTTGTGCTTGTACTCATCCAGGGGCGTGGCCATGGTGTAGGCATCCACCGTGGTCTGTTGCCCGGTGAAGATGATGTTCAGTGTCTCGCCGAAACCGGGAGCGTTGGTCAGCATGCCCGCCTCAGCCCAGTTGGTGGTCATGGCCACCGGGAAGGACACCAGCACCAGGGCGTAACCCACCATGGCGGGGTTGAAGGGGTTGGTGCCCAGGCCGCCATAGAGTTGCTTGGCCAGCACAATGGCGGAGATAACGGCCACCGCCGATACCCAGCAGGGGGCAAATTGTGGCAGCGACAGGCCCAGCAGCAGGCCGGTGACGGCGGCGGTGTTGTCCCGCAGGAAGAAGTTCACCGGCCGGCCCCGCAGCATCAGCATGGTGGCTTCCGCCCCCAGGGCCAGCAGGATGCACCAGACCACATTGATCAGGTTGCCCCAGCCGAAGAACAGGGTCTGGGCCAGCAGGCCCGGCAGGGTCGCCAGGATGACAATCAGCATCACCTGGGAGGTGGGCCGTGCCCGGCGGGCATGGGGGGAGGACTGCTGCACCAGGCTCATTCGCCGGTCTCCGTTTCCAGTTGTCGGCGGGCGTCGGCCAGGGCATCTTCGGCCCGCCGGACCCGGTCCACATTCTTGGCCACGGCCCGTTCCAGCTTTTCCACATTGTCGGCGCCGCCGGCCTTCGCTTCCTCAAGCATGCCCTCCATGGTCTCCAGCTTGCCTCGGGCCTGCTCAAGCTGCTTCTCCAGGGCACCGATATCCGGCTTTTCGGTGGTGGTTTCGGGCGTAGCGGGTACCGCGGCGGCAGCGGCCGGCGCCGCCTTCTTGCGAGCCAGGGCCTGCTGGACCATGGCGGCCCTGGCGGAGCGTTCGTCGGTGGCGTCGCCCTCGGCCACCGCCTGCTCGGCCTCGGCTTTTTTCTTCTCCTGGGCCTCGGCGGCGGCGCGGGCCCGTTCCCGGCGGCGCTGTTCCTTTTCTTCCTGCTCCCGCTCCAGCCGTGCCTGGCGGGCCTCGAAGCGCTCCCGGGCGCGGTCGGCCTTGATCTGTTCCGCCTGCTGGGTGCGAATCTCGCCCTTGGCGTAGCGGTAGTACTGCACCAGGGGAATGGAACTGGGACAAACGTAGGAGCAGGCACCGCACTCAATGCAGTCGAACAGGTTCAGGTGCTCGGCGCGGTCGAAATCCTGGGCCTTGGCGTGCCAGAACAGTTGCTGGGGCAGCAGGTCCATGGGGCACGCTTCGGCGCACATGCCGCAGCGGATACAGGGTTGTTCCGGCGGCGGTGTCGGCAACTCGGCCTCGGTGGCGGCGATCACGCAGTTGGTGGTCTTGACCACGGGGACGGAGGTGTCCTCCAGGGTATAACCCATCATGGGGCCGCCCAGGATCAGCCGGTTGATCCGCCCCGGTTCAAGCCCCGCTCCGTCCAGCAGGTGCTGGATCGGGGTGCCGATCAGGGTATCCACATTGCCCGGTTCCGAAACGCCGTCACCGGTGATGGTGGTGATGCGGGATATCAGCGGCTCACCCCGGAATACCGCCCGGTACACGGCCATGGCGGTGCCCACGTTCTGGCACATGACGCCGATATCCGCCGGTATGCCACCGCTGGGTACCTCCATGCCGGTGAGGATCTGGATGAGCTGCTTCTCGCCACCGGAGGGGTATTTGGTGGGAATCACCACCACCTCGGTTTGGGTGCCTTCGGCAGCCTTGCGCACAGCGGCAATGGCTTCGGGCTTGTTGTCCTCGATGGCGATGACCACTCGTTCCGGGCGTAGTATCCAGGCCATTACCTTCAGGCCCTGCTGGATCTCGTGGGACCGTTCCCGCATGGCCATGTCGTCGGCGGTGATATAGGGTTCGCATTCCGCACCGTTGAGGATCAGGGTGCCCACCTTGCGATCCCGGGGCGGGCGTAGCTTGATGTTGGTGGGGAAGCCGGCGCCGCCCATGCCGCTGATACCGGAATCCCGGATCCGCTCAAGTACCGCTTCCCGGTCCATCTGGTGGTAGTCGTCGATGGGAGTGAGTTCGCACCAGGTGTCGTGGCCGTCCGGCTTCAGCACGATGCACCAGTCCGCCATACCGGAGGGGTGGGGCACCGGTAGCCGCTCGATACCGGCAATGGTGCCCGAGGTGGGGGCGTGTACAGGCACACCCATACCGGCGGTGACGTCGGCAATCTTCTGCCCCTTGAGAACCTGGTCACCCGGTTGCACCACCGGCTCCGCCGGCTCGCCGATATGCTGTTGCAGGGGCAGTACAAGTCGCTCGGGCAGGCCTGCAGGGCGAATGGGCCTGGCGGTGGACTGGTGCTTGTTCTCTGCCGGGTGAATGCCCCCGGGGAAGCTCCACAACTGCGTCATCAGGCGCTCACTCCCTGGCGATCGGTGGCGATGATCGCCGGCTTTGGTGGTTGCCAGGTCCAGGTCCGGATGTCCTCGTCCACGGTGACCATGTCGATGCAGTCCACCGGACAGGGCTCCACGCACAGGTCGCAGCCGGTGCATTCACTTTCGATCACCGTGTGCATGTGCTTGGCGGCGCCAAGGATGGCGTCCACCGGGCAGGCCTGGATGCACTTGGTGCAGCCGATGCACTCGTCCTCGCGGATCACCGCCACCCGTTTCTCCTGCTCCACGCCATGCTCCGCATCCAGCGGCTGTGGCTCCACGTCCAGCAGGTCCGCCAGGGCCTTGATGGTGGCGTCACCGCCGGGCGGGCACTTGTTGATGGCGTCGCCATCGGCAATGGATTCGGCGTAGGGGCGACAGCCGGGGAACCCGCACTGGCCGCACTGGGTCTGGGGAAGCAGGGCGTCGATCTGCTCGACGATGGGGTTGCCCTCCACCCGGAAGCGTTCTGCGGCATAGCCCAGCAGGGCACCGAACACCACGGCCAGGGCCACCAATACCGCAACGGCTATGAGAATACCGGTCCACATGACATTGCCTCCGTCAGACGCCCACCAGGCCGGTAAAACCAAGGAAGGCCAGGGACATGAGCCCGGCCGTCACCATGCCGATGGCGGCGCCCCGGAAGGCCACCGGCACATCGGCCACGGCGATGCGTTCACGCATGGCGGCGAACAGCACCAGCACCAGGGAGAACCCGGCGGCGGCGCCAAAGCCATAGAGCACGGACTCGACAAAGTTGTTCTGCCGGTTGATGTTCAGCAGGGCCACACCCAGCACCGCGCAGTTGGTGGTGATCAGCGGCAGGAAGATGCCCAGCACCCGGTACAGCAGGGGGCTGGTCTTGCGCACCACCATCTCGGTGAACTGCACCACCACCGCGATCACCAGGATAAAGGTGATGGTGCGCAGGAACATCAGGTCCAGCGGGGCCAGCAGGTAGGTGTAGGCCAGGTAGCTGCACACCGAGGCCAGGGTCAGCACGAAGGTGGTGGCCAGGGACATGCCCATGGCGGTCTCCAGCTTGCCGGACACGCCCATGAAGGGGCACAGGCCCAGGAACTGTACCAGCACGAAGTTGTTCACCAGTATGGTGCTGACCAGGATCAGCAGGTATTCGCTCATCCGCCCGGTGCTCCGATGGTTACATCACCCGCATGCCGGGGGTGGCACCGGAATCGGGTGACAGAATGAAAATGTCCTCGCCCCCGGGGCCCGCCGCCAGCACCATGCCTTCCGACAGACCGAACTTCATCTTGCGGGGCTTGAGGTTGGCTACCATGACCGTCATCCGGCCTTCCAGTTCCTCGGGCTGGTAGGCGGACTTGATGCCGGCGAAGACATTGCGCTCGCCATGGCCGATATCCAGGGTCAGGCGCAGCAGCTTGTCGGCACCTTCCACATGCTCGGCCTTGACGATCTTCGCCACCCGAAGGTCCACCTTGGCGAAATCCGGGAACTCAATCTCGTCCGCCACTGGCTCCAGGTTGCTGTCTGCGGCCTGTGTCGCCGGCTGCCCGGTAGCGGTGGACATTTCCTCCTTCGAGGCATCGATCATCTTCTCGATCTGGGCCATGTCCACCCGGTTCATCAGTGGCTTGAACTTGTCGATGGGGTGGTCTTCCAGCAAATCGTTCCGGTTGTTCCAGTCCAGCCGGGCGTTGAGGAAGCTCTCGGCGCCATCGGCGGTCTTCGGCAGCACCGGGGCCAGGTAGGTCATCAGCAGCCGGAACATGTTGATGGCGTTGGTGCAGATGGCCTGCAGGTTGTCGTCCTGCCCCTCTTGCTTGGCGATCACCCAGGGCTGTTCGTCGTTGACGTACTGGTTGGCAATGTCCGCCAGTTCCATAATACGGCGCATGGCGCGGCCAAACTCGCGGGCCTCGTAGAAATCGGCGATTTCCTCGCCGGCGTCGATAAAGGTCTTCAGTTTGTCCTGCTCGGTGACCCGGCCCAGGCGACCGTCGAAGCGTTTGGTGATGAACCCGGCACTGCGGCTGGCGATGTTCACCACCTTGCCCACCAGGTCGGAATTGACCCGGGCCGCGAAGTCCTCCAGGTTCAGGTCCATATCGTCGACGCCGGACGTCAGCTTGGCGGCGAAGTAGTAGCGCAGGTACTCCGGATTCAGGTGATCCAGGTAGGTGCGGGCCATGATGAAGGTGCCCCGGGACTTGGACATCTTCTTGCCGTTGACGGTGACGAAGCCATGGGCCCAGACCGCTGTGGGTGTGCGCAGGCCGGCGTCGTGGAGCATGGCGGGCCAGAACAGGGCGTGGAAGTTGATGATGTCCTTGCCGATGAAGTGATAGACCTCGGCGTCGGAATCCGCCTTCCAGAAGTGCTCGAAATCAATGTCTTCACGGTTGCACAGGTTCTTGAAGCTGGCCAGGTAGCCGATGGGGGCGTCCAGCCAGACATAGAAGAACTTGCCCGGGGCATCCGGGATCTCGAACCCGAAGTAGGGCTTGTCACGGCTGATGTCCCATTCCTGCAGGCCGGCGTCCAGCCATTCGGCGAGCTTGTTGGCCACCTGCTCCTGCAGGGTGCCGCTGCGGGTCCACTTGCGCAGGAAATCCTCGAAGTCCGGCAGCTTGAAGAAATAGTGTTCGGACTGCTTCTCCACCGGGGTGGCACCGGAGACGGCGGAGCGGGGGTTGATCAGTTCCGCCGGGGTATAGGTGGCGCCACAGGCCTCACAGTTA
Organism: Marinobacter sp. OP 3.4; assembly: GCF_036224885.1. NCBI lineage: Bacteria > Pseudomonadati > Pseudomonadota > Gammaproteobacteria > Pseudomonadales > Marinobacteraceae > Marinobacter > Marinobacter sp. OP 3.4. The sequence goes on along the minus strand of NZ_JAVVLT010000025.1, from coordinate 5,268 downwards.
TCGCCGTACTGGTCGTCGGTCTTGCACTTGGGACAGGTGCCCTTGATGAACCGGTCCGCCAGGAACATCTCCTTCTCCGGGTCGAAGAACTGGGTGATCTGGCGGGTGGCGATGTGGTTGTTTTCCTTGAGCTTGTGGTAGATGTACTCGGAAAACTGCCGGTTCTCGTCGGAATGGGTGGAGTAATAGTTGTCAAAGCGGATGTTGAAACCCGCAAAGTCCTCCTGGTGCTCCTCCCGGATACGGTCGATCAGCTGTTCGGAGCTGATGCCCTCCCGCTCGGCCCGCAGCATGATGGCGGTACCGTGGGCATCGTCGGCGCAAACGTAATAGCAGTTGTGGCCACGCATCTTCTGGTAGCGCACCCAGATATCGGTCTGAATGTATTCCAGCAGGTGACCCAGGTGGATCGGCCCGTTGGCATAGGGCAGGGCACTGGTAACCAGGATATCGCGCTGTTTGGCACTCGCTTGCGTCATGGTGATGTCCGAACCTTGGTGATCTTTGTGAGAAAGCCTCCGGAAGGCCCTCAGAGGTCCCCGGAAAGCTCCGTATGGTCAGAAACGGGCACAAATGATACCTTCCATGCCATTACTTTTCATCTTCCCGGGCGCTGTTTTCCCCGTTGTGCCCGGAACCCTGATCCACGGAGCACACCATGGCCGAGATTTCCCGCGCAGCCCTTGAGTCCGCGGTTCGTGAATACCGCGACCCGTACCTGGAAAAGGACCTTTACGAACTCGACGCCGTCAAGGCCCTGGAGGTGGACGACTCGGGGCAGGTGACGCTCACCGTGCAGCTGCCCTATGCCAGCGAAGGCATTGCCGGCGGCCTGCGGCAGATCGTCGCCAACAGCCTGGAGAACGTCGATGGCGTGACCGGTGCCGAGGTGCAGGTCAGCCAGAAGATCCATGCCCACAAGGCCCAGCGGGACCTGGAATCCATTGGCGGCGTGAAGAACATCATTGCCGTGGCCTCCGGCAAGGGTGGTGTCGGCAAGTCCACCACGGCGGTGAACCTGGCCCTGGCCCTGGCGGCCGAGGGGGCCACCGTGGGTATCCTGGATGCCGATATCTACGGCCCCAGCGTGGGCATGATGATGGGCATCCCGGAGGGGCAGCGCCCGAAGACCGAGGGCAACAAGTATTTCCTGCCGGTGGAGGCCCATGGCGTGCAGACCATGTCCATGGCGTTCCTGGTCACCGACAAGACTCCCATGGTGTGGCGTGGGCCCATGGTCAGCGGGGCCGTGCAGCAACTGCTGACCCAGACCCTGTGGAAGGAGCTGGACTACCTGGTGGTGGACATGCCCCCGGGGACCGGTGATATCCAGCTAACCCTGGCCCAGAAAGTGCCGGTGACCGGCGCCGTGGTGGTGACCACGCCCCAGGACATTGCCCTGCTGGACTGCAAGAAGGGTATCGAGATGTTCCGCAAGGTGGATATCCCGGTGCTGGGTGTGGTGGAGAACATGAGCATCCACATTTGCAGCAACTGCGGCCATGAAGAGCCCCTGTTCGGTGAAGGGGGTGGCGAGCGGGTTGCCAACGATTATCAGACGGAGCTGCTGGGTCAGTTGCCCCTGCACCTGACCATCCGCGAGCAGACCGACGGTGGCAATCCCAGTGTGGTGGCTGAGCCGGATTCGGAGGTGGCCCGCCGTTACCGGGACATCGCCCGTCGGCTGTCCGCCAACCTGTCGACCCGTGCCCGCAACCAGAGCGGTCCCATCCCCAGTATCTCCATCAGCGATGATTGAGTCGGGGATTTTTGCCGCCGGGCACACATACGGGTAAACTATGGCGCCCCGTTTACAGGGCTGACCACGTACCAGCGTAGCGACAGGAAAGAGACCGCATCAATGAGCATCAAAGCCGACAAGTGGATTCGCCGCATGGCGGAAGAAGAGGGCATGATCGAGCCCTTCGAACCTGGCCAGGTAAGGGAAACCTCCCGCGGGCGGGTGATCTCCTACGGTACTTCCAGCTACGGCTACGACGTGCGCTGCAGCAATGAGTTCAAGATCTTCACCAACGTGCATTCCGCCACGGTGGATCCGAAGAATTTCGACGACAACAGCTTCGTCAACTACACCGGCGATGTGTGCGTTATCCCGCCCAACTCCTTCGCACTGGCGCGCACGGTGGAGTATTTCCGCATTCCCCGCCGGGTGCTTACCATCTGCCTGGGCAAGTCCACCTACGCCCGTTGCGGTATCATCGTCAACGTGACGCCCCTGGAGCCGGAGTGGGAAGGACAGGTGACCCTGGAATTCTCCAACACCACCAACCTGCCGGCGAAGATCTACGCCAATGAGGGTGTCGCCCAGATGCTGTTCTTCGAGTCCGACGAGGAGTGCGAGACCAGCTATAAGGACCGGGGTGGTAAGTACCTGGGGCAGACCGGAGTCACCCTGCCCAAGACCTGATCGGGACCCTGGTCCGGTGCCATGGCGGGTCTCTGGAGGCCCGCTTTTTCGTTGTGGAGCAGCATGACTCGCCGTTTCCCGGGGTCATGGTCTTAAATGATAGTAGTAACGGGAGCCATACGTGAACGCAAACCAGTTTCTGAAGGCGGTGGAGCAGCTCCAGGGCTGGCGCCAGACGGCGTTCCTGCTGGCCCTGGCGGAGAGGGCCTTCCCCAACTACGCGCTGTTCAGCGAGGCCATCGGGGCCAAGGCCGGGGGCAAGATGCGCCAGTTGCTGGATGCCGGCTGGGACCTGTTCGACAACAAGGCCGCCGAAAACCTGATTCCCCAGTTACTGGCCAAGCTGGAGAGCCTGTGCCCCGAGGTGGAAGCCTACGACGCCTACGGCGTCTACCCGGCCTTCGATTTCTGCCGGTTGCTGGAAGAGGCGCTGCTGAGCCGCCTGAACCCGGGCAAACACCGGGCCACCGAGGCCTCCCAGGTGGCCACCGGCACAGTGATGAACTTCATCACATTCTCGGAAGGGGAAGACCTGGACGAGAGTGAACTGGTCCGTCTGCTGGACGGTCACCCGTTGATGAAGGAAGACAAGATGTTCCAGCGGGACCTGATCCTCAGCCTGAAACGCCAGCGGGTGCCGAAGGAACGCTATATCCAGGAACTGAGGGAGCTGGCGGTCAATGACGGCGTCAGCAACCTGGGTATCACCCTGGCGGACGACGAACCCGACGCCTGACCGGGCTGCTGCCCTGGCCCCGCACCCGCTACACGAGAAACCAGGTGAAGCTGTCATGAAACTCTCTGCTTTTGGCCGCAAGTTTACCGCCGACTCCGGCATCACCTCGCTGATGGACGATCTGGGCCATGCCCTGGCGTCCGGTGACGACATGATCATGATGGGTGGTGGCAACCCGGGCCAGGTACCGGAGATGCAGGACCGACTGACGGCTATCCTGGCAGACATGACCCGGGATCCGGAGGCCATGAAGCGCCTGGTGGGCATCTACGATCCACCCCAGGGAGAAAAGCGGTTTATTGCCTCGCTGGTAGATCTGCTGAACCGGGAATATGGCTGGGGCCTGACGGCAGACAACATCGCCCTGACCAACGGCAGCCAGGCGGCCTTCTTCATGCTGTTCAACATGTTTGGCGGCGACTTTGACGACGGCAGCCACAGGCATATCCTGCTGCCCCTGGCACCGGAATACATCGGCTATGCCGACGCCGGTATTGCGCCGGAACTGTTCCGGGCCGTGGAGCCGGAAATCAGCTTCACCGGCCCACACGAGTTCAAGTACCGGGTGGATTTCGATGCCGTGGAAGTCACGGCGGAGACCGGCGCCATCTGTGTCTCCCGGCCCACCAATCCCACCGGCAACGTGGTGACCGACGAGGAGCTGGAGCGCCTGGAAGTCCTCGCCCGCAGCCAGGACGTGCCGTTGATCGTGGACGGCGCCTACGGAACGCCCTTCCCGAGCCTTCTGTATGTGGAGGCGCAGCCGCGCTGGAACGAGCAGGTGATCCTCTGCCTGAGCCTGTCCAAGCTGGGGTTGCCGGCGGCCCGTACCGGGATCGTGATCGCGGCGCCCGGGATCATCAAGGCCCTGTCAGGCATCAACGCCATCATGAACCTGGCCACCGGCAGCTTCGGGGCCATGCTGGCGGAGCCCCTGGTGCGCAGTGGTGAGATCCTGTCCCTGAGCCGCGAGGTGGTGTGTCCGTTCTACCACGCCAAGATGGAGCGGGCGGTGAGGGCGTTTACCGATGCGATGGGAGATGACTGCCGCTGGTATGTGCACAAGCCCGAGGGGGCCATGTTCCTCTGGTTCTGGTTTCCGGATCTGCCGGTATCCAGCCTTGAACTGTACCAACGGCTCAAGGCCCGTGGCGTGCTGGTGGTGTCGGGCCATTATTTCTTTCCCGGCCTGCCGGAGAACGACTGGCGTCACCGCCACGAATGCATCCGGGTGACCTATTCCCAGGACGATGAACAGGTGGCCGAGGGCATGCGGCGGATCGCGGATGAGGTGAAGACGATCTGGGCGGAGCTGGGGTAACCGCCCGGCGTGGTCATTACTGGGTGGCGAGATCGGCGTCTTTCAGGTTCACTTCATAGCGGCTGCCGTCCGGTTCCACCTGCACCAGTCTCACCAGCAGGTAGTCCAGGTCCGGGGCGAACCACATCAGGGTCGACCGCTTGCTGTCCGCTTCCCGGACCTTCTCGACCTTGACGGTCTTTTGCTCCCCAAAGGGTGTGTCCTGGGTTTCCTCCCCGATAACGGCAAAACGGTCCTCGTCAAAATCGCCGTCGTCGGCCACGGCATAGGTCATGTCCGTCTTGCCCGCCTTCAGGTCCTGTTGCAGCTGTAGCTGGTATCCCAGGGGGTCCAGGGCGTCCTCCACCATCGGTATGTTGAAGCTCTCACCCTCATAACTGCCGCTGACCGTGTTGGCGGCGTGGTTGAAGTTCAGGGCCCGGCTGCGGTCCCGTATCATCAGTCCCTTCAGGGCGTAGCGATATTCCATGGGCCGGACGCGGCCGTTTTCCCAATTGAAGGTCACGGATTCGGTGATGTCGGCGATGAAGGAATCCACGTCGAAGCGGTAGAGCCAGCTACCATCCGGTTGCTGCTCCAGGGTGCGGGTGGCGGAGCCGTCAATGGACAGCCCCTTGTCCATGGTGGCGCCATAGGTGGCGGAAATGGGGGTCAGGGCAGGGGGCTGGTCGGAGGCTTCCGGTGGCTCATCCATGGCCAGGGTCGTGGCGCTTGCGACAAGCAGTAACGCTAGGAGTCTGCGCGGTAGAAATCGCGCCAGGCGAGAGCGTCCCACTTTGAGGC